>NZ_JAEVHJ010000208.1:0-11855 GCF_016802855.1 Micromonospora sp. ATA51
GTGGCGTTGCCGAACCGGTGCGCGGCGAAGTGCGCGTTCAGCCCGGCCAGGTGGCCGCCGTGCTGCCGCTCGGACCGCCGCTGGTTCGTCGAACTGGTCCGCCGGTAGCCCGCGACCCCTGACCGGCCGCTGGTCTCCGCGGCGGTCGGATTGCGCTCCCGCCGGCGGGGACGGCTGGCCCCGGTGACCGCTGGTGTGCGCGACGGCAGGGCCGGCGTGGCCGGGTGCCCGGCCAGCGTCCCGGGGCGGCCGGGGATCCGGACGCCCGGGCGGTCCGCCCGGCGTACCGTGATCGTCGGTGTGGCGTGGCGGACGGTCCGGCGGGTGAGGAGGTGGCCCCGATGCTCGACCGGCGGTTGTTCCTGCACCTGGCGACCTGGCTGGGGCAGTGGCCGGCCGGTCGGGGGCTGCACGTGGTCCGCTCGCACCGCCGCGCGCGGCGGCCTGGGACGGCCGGCTGCGGCCCGCCATCGCGGTCGCCGCGCCCGACTGCGCCATCCTCTCCGTGCCGCCGGACCGGGCCGAAGCGGTCCGGGCCCTGGCCCGGGACCGCTCGCTGCCGGGACTGCTGCCCGCCCTGCCCGGAGCGGTCGGGCTGCCGGACTGGCCCACCCACGGGGGCGCCTTCCGGTGGAGCCTCGCCCCGGCGCCGCTGCCGACGTGGGCGAGTGGTCCGCGCCGACCGATCCGGGACTGCCGCCCTGGCTGCGGTTGTTCGACCGGGAGGTGCTGGTGGTGCGGGACGCCGAGGGGCGGTACCTGGCCGGCGCGGGGATCAAGCGGCACGACGCCTACGGGCACGAGCTGGCCGTCGGCACGGTATCGGACGTCCGGGGTCGGGGGCTGGCCCGGCGGCTCGTCGCCCAGGCGGCCCGGCGGGTGCTCGACGAGGGTGCCGTTCCGACCTATCTGCACGATTTCGGCAACGCCGCGTCCGCCCGGGTGGCCGAGGCGGCCGGTTTCCCGGACCGGGGCTGGACGTCGTACGGGGTCTTCCCGAGCTGATCGCCCTCCGCCTGCCCGGGCCGAACTGAGCCACTATCCCGCTGTCCGGTAGCGGACTTGACCTGCGTGTTCTCCGAGCGGCTGATCCTCGCCGTCAGTGACGCAGAGTGCGGATCAGGTCGAGCACCTGGCGGGTCACCGGGCGCAGCACCCGCAGCCGGGAGAGCCCGACCAGCCGGTCGACCAGCGGCACCGCCCCGTCGATCAGCTTCCGGGTACGGATCTGCTCGGGGGACCGGTCGTGTACCCAGTAGAGGACCACCCCCATGTACGCGAGCCAGAGCAGCTCGGGCAGCGCCGGTCGCAGCTCCGCGTCGACCCGGGCGGTGGACCCCTCCAGCACCTCCCCGAACAGCGCGATGGACGCCTCGCGGGGCGCCGAGGACTCGGCGGAGAACGGGCTCATCGGTGAGGTGGGCTCGGCCGCCGTCTTGAAGAAGCTCGCGGCGAACGAGTGGTACGGGGTGAGCACGTCGATGCCGGCGTGCAGCACCCCGGCCAGCCGCGCGGCGAACTCGCGTTCCCGGGTGAGCACCGGCGCGGCAGCCGCCCGGTGCTCGATCTGGGTGTCCGCGTAGAACTCCTGGATCAGGTGGTCCTTGGAGCCGAAGTAGTAGTAGGCGTTGCCCACCGCCACGCCCGCCTCCTGGGCGATCGCGCGCATCGTGGTCCGGGCGTAGCCGCGCTCCCGGAACAGCCGCATCGCCGTGTCCAGGATGAGCTGCCGGGTCTGCTCACCCCGGGTGGTCGCCGGTTCGCCGGTGGTCGGGCCACCCGCACCGGTCGTCGGGGCAGTCTGCTCGGTCATCGTCGCCACCGTATCCCGGGTCCGGCCATGGTTCCCGGACCAGCTCGCGTACCGAGGAAGCGGTCGCCACCACTCGTCGGGCCAGCGGCAGCAACTGCGGGCGGGCCAGCCGTTCGGCGGTGGACCGGTGATCGGCCAGCGCCCAGAGGCAGGCGAACCACGCGCCGTCCCCGGCGTACACCTCGCCGGTGTCGGCGACGACGGTCAGGTCCCGCAGGGTCGCGTCGTGGTCGAGGCCGGGGAAGCGCCGCCGGGCCTCGGCCGAGCCGGCCGGCACGAACTCCAGCGGTACGAGTTGCGGCCGGGACGCCAGCCACCGCCGGGCCGCTCGGCACAGCGGGCAGTGCGCGTCGAAGAGGACGGTGAACCCGCGGACCCCACCGGCCCCGTGCCCGGTGGGGTCCGCAGGGGCCACGCCCGTCCCGCCGCCGTCGGGTGGGACGCTCATCGCCCGGCCGGCGCCGGGCCGGTCGGCGCGGGGCCACCGGTCGCGGGCCCGGGCATCCCGGGGCCGGGCATCCCGGGGCCGGCCGGTCGGGCGCCGGGCTGCATCGGCGGGTGACCGACCGGCGCGATCGGCGGGTGCGGGGCGAGCTGCCGCAGCCGGTTGCGGCGGTACCGGCCGAGCGCGAAGACGTTGAAGAAGTGCAGCAGGCCGAGGACCAGCAGCACCCAGCCGACCTTCATGGAGAGTTCCTCCAGCGCCTGGCTGGTGGTGGAGACCGGGTCGGCGTGCTTCATGGCCACCGTGACGTAGCCGAGGTTGAGCAGGTAGAAGCCGACCACGAGGAGGCTGTTGACCGCGTCGGCGAGCCGCGGGTCGGCGAAGACCTCCTCCAGGAACACCAGCCCGTTGCGGGAGAGCGCGCGGGCCACCCACACGGTCAGGCCGATGCTGACCGCCAGGTAGACCAGGTACATCGAGACCTTGACGTCCATCTCGTCGCCCTTCTTGAACACGTTCAAATCCCTGTCGCGGATCACTGTAGGGCCTTTCTTGAACGTGTTCAAGAGCTGGGTCGCCGCTCCGTCCGTGGTGCGGTCGGGCCCGGCCCGGTATGGTCGCCCTCGGCGGCCGGCAGGGTCGGATTCTGCGCAGGGGTGGGGTCATGCAGGTCGGTACGCGGCACACGGATTCCGGACGCGTCGTCCTGGCCGTGGCCGGCGAGATCGACATGGCCAGCGCCGGGCGGCTGGACCAGGTTCTGGACGCTGTCCTCGACCGACCCGGCGTGGTGGAGGTCGTCGTCGACCTCGCCGAGGTTCCCTTCCTGGACTCGACCGGGGTCGCCGCCCTGCTGCGCGGTGCCGCCGAGGCGGTCGGCCGGGGTGCCACCCTCCGGGTTACCAACCCACGGCCCGTGGTGGCCCGGGTCCTGCGGATCACCGCGGTGGACGTCCTGCTCGGCTTCACCGACGGCGACGGCCGGTCCACGGTCGAGCCGGGCTGGCGGGGCCTGAGCTGACCTCGGAAGGTGTCACGGCTCGGACCGGGCCGCGGCCTCGCCCGACCACTCCACCAGCATGATCGTCTCGTCGTCCTGGGACCGGGCGCCCCGGTGCTCGGCGACCGCCCGGTTCAACCGCCGCAGCGTCTCGGGGGCGGGCAGGCCGGAGCGGATGTGCCGTTCGGCCAGGTCCACCAGGCGGGGCAGCCCGAACATCTCCCCGGCCCCGTCCCGGGCCTCGGTCACCCCGTCGGTGTGCAGCAGCAGCCGGTCGCCCGGCTCCAGCCGCGCCTCCGCCACTGTCGTCGGACCCGCCGACACCCCGAGCGGGGCTCGGCGGCCACCGGTCAGCGCCCGTACCGCCCGGCCCCCACGCAGCACCACCGGGGCCGGATGCCCGGCGTTGACGTACCGGAGAGCGCCGGTGGCGGTGTCGAGTTCGGCGACCACCGCGGTCACGAAGCGCCCGTCGCTCCACTGCGCGCGGACCGCCGCGTCGACCGCCGTCGCCTGGTCGGGCAGGTTTCCGCCGGCCCGCCGGGCCGCCCGGAGCGCGGACAGCGCGACCGAGGTGGTGAGCACCGCGGGCAGCCCGTGCCCCACCCCGTCCATGATCACCAGCGCGACCCATGGACCGTTCAGCGAATAGTCGAAGGCGTCCCCGCCCACCTCGTAGCAGGGCTCGAGGATGGCGCTGACCACCACCGCGTCGGTGGCGAAGGTGAGCGGTGGCAGCAGTTGCCAGAGCAGCTCGGCGGAGACGGCCATCGGGCGGCTGCGGCGGGTCCGGTGCAGGAGGTCGGCGTACGCTGCCTTGCTGGTCACCAGGTGGCCGATCAGGCCGGCGATCAGCCGGGCGCCGTCGCGTACGGCCTCGTCCGCCTGGTCGAGACCGGGCGGGAGGAGGATCTCCAGCAGCCCGAGCCGGTCGGTGCCGTCCACCATCGGCACCCAGAGCCGGCCGTCCTGCCCGGCGCGCACCCGCACCTCGGTGTACGCGCGGCCGGGCAGGCTGGTGTCGATCGGCAGCGGCGGCGGCGCCGGCCGGTCCGGCTCGGGCAACGGGCGCAGCGACTCCTGCTCGGCGTCGGCCAGGTAGGTCGTCACCGTGACGCCGAGTCCGTCCAGCGCCGCGTCCACCGAGGTGGTGAGCTGGTCGGGCGGTAGCCGGTGCGACCGGGAGAGCAGGTCGGCCAGCGCGCGCAGCCAGGGCTCGGTGGTGGTCATTCCCGGGGTGTACCCGGGATCGGACCGGGTCAGACCGGTCAGCCGGCCAGACCCAGCACCTGCGCCGCCGCCCGGCCGTTGGCGTGGCTGGCGCCGTAGGTGGTGACGAACGCCCGGGCGCCCGTCGGCCGCCAGCGGCTCGGCCAGCCCATCTCGACCACCGTGACCGGGTGAATGCCGGCCAGCGCGTCGACCAGCTCGGGGCCGCCCGGAATCCGGTGCAGATGCCGGCCGACCAGCACGATCGGCCGGTCCCCGGCGAGCCGGCGGAGCGCCTCCGGATCGGTCTCGCCGGCCACCGCGCGGATCTCCTCGGCGTCGGCGAGGTGCGGGCCCAGCCCCCACGGCACCCGGCCCTCGGCGATGGTGGAGTCGGCGTGCAGCTGCACCACGAGCGGCTTGGTCAGCTCGGCGACGTCGCCCTCGACGTGTACCGCCCGGAGTGCGGCGGCGTACCCGAGCCCGTCGACGCCGGGCGTCCGGCGTGCCGGGGGCGCCGGTCCAGGTGGCCAGGTCGGGCGGCGCGCCGGCGGCCTCCTCGACCCGGCCCCGGTCCAGCCGGCCGTCAGCGAGCGCCGCGACGATCTCCGCCGCCACCTGTTCGACCAGTTCGGCGTCGACCTTCGCGCCGATGCAGAGCAGGTCGGCCCCGGCGGCGAGGGCGCGGACGGCGGCCGGGCCGACCCCGCCCGCGGCCAGCGCGGCGCCCTTCATCTCCAGCGCGTCGGTGATCACGGTGCCGGTGAAGCCGTACTCCCCGCGCAGCAGGTCGACCAGGACCGCCCGGCTGAAGGTGGCCGGGCCGTCACCGGTCAGCGCCGGCACCCGGATGTGCGCGGTCATCACCGCGCGGACGCCGGCGTCGACGACGGCCGCGAACGGCGGCAGGTCCCGTTGCCGCAGCAGGGCCGGCGGCACGTCGACGGTCGGCAGCTCGTGGTGGGAGTCGGCGACGGTCGCGCCGTGGCCGGGGAAGTGCTTCGCGCAGGCGGCCACCCCGGCCGACTGGAGGCCGTACACCGCGGCGGCCGAGTGGGCGGCCACCCGGGCCGGGTCGGCGCCGAACGAGCGGGTGCCGATGACCGGGTTGTCGTCCGCGGTGTTGACGTCGACGGTGGGGGCCAGGTCGACGGTGATGCCGAGGGCGGCCAGCTCCGCGCCGATCGCCGAGTAGACCTGGCGGGTCAGCACCACGTCGTCGACCGCGCCGAGCGCGGCGTTGCCCGGGTACGGGCTGCCGGTGGCGTGGGCCAGCCGGGTGACGTCGCCGCCCTCCTCGTCGATCGCGACGATGACGTCCGGCCGGCCGGCCCGCAGCGCGGCGCTGCTCGCCGCGACCTGGGCCGGGTCGTGGATGTTGGTGCCGAACAGGGTGTGCCCGGCGAGTCCCTCGGCCAGCAGGTCCACCGCCCAGTCCGGGGGGACCGGCCCCGAATACGCGGCGAGCAGGGTGCCCAGCGCGAGCCGGCGAAGTCCTGGATCCAACCCCACGTGTTACCCCTTTCGGTGCCGGACGGCACGAGTGTCGCACCGGAGCGGCCGTCCCGGACGGCGTCGCTGCCGGGTCGTCCGAAGACTCCGGATCCGGGTGGCCGATACGCTAGCGGGCACCCGTCTGCAGGTCTTTATCGGTTAGCAAAGTTTACTGAAAATAAAGGACGTGGCATGAGTGCGACCCGGTTGCCCGGCACCCCCCGCCTGTTGCGGGCGCTCAACGACCGCGCGGCGCTGGAGTTGCTCCTCGAACGCGGCCCCCTCACCCGAGCCCGGATCGGCGAGCTGACCGGGCTCTCCAAGGTCACCGCCTCCCAGCTCGTGGAGCGGCTGGAGGAGCGGGGCCTGGTCACCCGGGTCGGCGAGCAGGCCGGCGGGCGGGGCCCGAACGCCCAGCTCTACGCGGTCCGGCCGGGCAGCGCCCACGTGGTCGGGGTGGACGTCGACGCGGACCGGGTGGTGGCGGCCTGCGCCGACATCACCGGCGCCGTGATCGGCCGGGTGGAGCAGTCCACGAAGGACACCGACGACCCGGTGGGCGTGGTGCACAACGCGGTGGTGCAGGCGGCGAGCAGCGCGGGCGCGGAGCTGTCCAGCGTACGGCGGATCGTGCTCGGCACCCCCGGCCTGGTCGACCCGGGCACCGGGGACATCACCTTCGCGTTCAACCTGCCGCGCTGGCACAGCGGCCTGCTCGCCGCGCTCCGCGAGGACCTGCACACCCCGGTGGTCTTCGAGAACGACGTCAACCTCGCCGCCGTCGCCGAGGCGCAGTCCGGCGCCGCGCAGGGGGTGTCGGACTTCGTGCTGGTCTGGGTGGGGGCGGGCGTCGGCCTGGCGATCGTGCTCGGCGGCCGGCTGCACCACGGCAGCAGCGGCGCGGCCGGCGAGATCGGCTACCTGCCGGTCCCCGGAGCCCGGATCCCGCGGGACGTCTCGAAGCGGGCCAAGCCGGCGTTCCAGCAGCTCGCCGGCGCCGACGCGCTTCGTGCGGTGGCCGCCGAGCACGGCTTCGCCGCCGACACCGCGGCCGACGCGGTACGCGCCGCGATCGACGCCGGCGCGGCCGGTGACCCGGTCCTCGACGAGTTGGCCCGCCGGCTGGCCCTCGGGGTGGCCAGCACCTGCGTGGTGCTCGACCCGCCGCTGGTGGTGCTGGCCGGTGAGGTGGGCCAGGCCGGCGGAACGGCGCTGGCCGAGCGGGTGCAGCACGAGGTCGCCGCGATCACCCTGGTCCGACCCCGGGTGGTGCCCACCGGGCTCACCGAGGAGCCGATCCTGCGGGGGGCGCTGCGCACCGCGCTGGACGCGGTCCGCGACGAGGTGTTCGGCTCGACGGTCGGCTGACCGGCCGGCGGGGCGCCCGGCCGGTGCCGTCGTCGGTGGCGCCGCCATGTGAAGGAATTCTTCACGAGTGGTTTGATCTCTGCAAGGAGTTGCCGGGCGCGGAACGGCCCCCGCCGCCCGGACGGGAGCAGGGGCCGTTCGCGGCGGTCAGATCAGGTCGCGGCGGCGGAACGCGGCGAACGCGGCCACCACCAGCGCCGCCGTCAGACCGAGCAGCACCGTCAGCCCCGGTCGCCAGCTCATGACGTAGAAGCCGTCGCAGAAGCCGGAAGTGTCGCCCTGGCAGGCGTGGCTGTCCCAGAACCGGGCCTCCCCGGCCAGCCAGGCGCCCACATAACTGGAGAGCATCCACTGGTCCGGGCGGCCGCCCCGACGATCTGCAGCACCAGCCGGGCGCCCAGCTCCCACACCACCAGATACGCGGCCACGGCGCCCAGCGCCGCCGACGTGTGCCGGCCCAGCGTGGCGATCGCGAAGCCCAGCGCGGCGGTCAGCAGCACCAGCACCAGCCCCCGCCCGTACGTCGCACCCAACGATCGCCAGAACTCGCCGTCCAGCCGCCCCGGCAGGCCGGCGGTCTGCGCGATCAGCCAGAACACGGCCAGGTACGCCGCCGACGCCACCGCCGAGAGCACCAGCAGCGCGCCGAGCAGGGTGCCCAGCTTCGCGCCGAGCACCGCCCCCCGGCGGGGCCGCCAGAGCAGCAGGTTCACCACCCCGCCGGAGTTCAGGTCCGCCCCGATGTACGACGCCGCGACCAGGAAGCCGAAGAGCATCAGGAACGCGACGAGGAAGTAGAGCAGCGGGCGGGCCTGGTCGGCGAAGGTGAAGACGCCGCTGAGGAAGTCCCCCGCCACCGGCACATGCTCCATCCGGACCGGATCGATCTCGCTGCAATCCCCGGGGACGTAGTCGCTCTCCTCCGGCGCGACCGTTCCCGCCTTGATCCGCAGGCACCGGTCGTGCGCCGCCTCCATGCTGCTGCGCTGCTCGGCGGCCTGCGCCTGGGCCCGGCTCATCTCGTCCGGGGTCGGCCGGTGCGACCCGGCGAGCGTGGTCGCGGCGGTGACCGCGAACGCGATCAACAGCAGCACCACCATCAACTGCACGAAGCGGCGCGCGGACAGCCGCTCCAACTCGGCACGGACCAGCTTCACGCCCCCACCTCCCGGTTCTCGCGTGCGTCGAGGTCGATCAGCATGTCGTCCGGCTCGGCGTCCGGCGGGACCGAGCCGTCCAGCTGGCGGGGCACCGCCGGGTGCGGCGTGGTCCCGGTCAACTCCAGGAAGACGCTCTCCAGGTCCGGCCGGAGCGGGACCAGCTCGCGTACCCAGAGACCCTGCTCGCCCAGCGTGCGACTGATCAGCTCCGGCTCGTCCACCCCGGCGACCAGCAGGTGGTCGGGGTGGTCGGTGACCGCCAGCCCGAGCGCCCGCAGCAGCTCCGCCGCGCGCTCCGGCTCGGCCACCCGGACCTGCCACTCGTGCTGGTCGAAACCGGCGAGCACCTCCTCCACCGGCCCGGCCGCCACCCGGCGCCCCCGGCTGATGATCGTCACGTGGTCGCAGATCAGCTGGATCTCGGCCAGGATGTGGCTGGAGAGCAGCACCGTCACGCCCGCCGCCGAGAGCGACCGCATCAGGTCCCGCATCTCCCGGATCCCCGCCGGGTCCAGCCCGTTCGCCGGCTCGTCGAGGATCAACAGCTCCGGGTTCTTCAGCAACGCCGACGCCACCGCCAGCCGCTGCTTCATGCCCAGCGAGTAGCCCTTGACCCGCTCGTCGCCCCGATCGCGCAGGCCGACCTGCTCCAGCACCTCGTCCACCCGGCCGTCGGCACGCCCCCGGCCACGGCGAGCAGCCGTAGCGTCCGGTGGGCGGTGAAGTTGCCGAAGAACTGCGGGCTCTCCACGATCGCGCCGACCCGGCCGGCGACCTCGGGCAGCCGCTCCGGCGCGGACGCCCCGAGCACGCTCATCCGGCCGCTGTCCGCCCGCACCAGACCCAGCAGGGCGCGCAGGGTGGTGGTCTTGCCCGAACCGTTGGGCCCGAGGAAGCCGTGCACCTGGCCGGCCTCGACCAACAGGTCGAAACCGTCGACGGCGACCCGATGCCCGTGGCGGAGCGTGTGGAAGGTCTTACGGAGACCGTCGATCTCGATGACCGCGCTCATCCGCGCGGCTCCTGACAGGGCATGGACCTTCCTCCGGATAGGTGACCAACGACACGGCGCCTCACCTTATGGCGGCGGCGCCGCCCGTGGGGGGGCAGCTCGCGCGGCGCGTGATTGGATGGACCGGTGACTGGTGACCTGATCCCCGGCGCCGCCGGCGCCCCCGCCGCCCCCTCGACCGTGGACACGGATCTGGTGGTCAGCCTCGACGGGGTCGGCGTCAGGCGGTCCGGCAGCGCGTTGCTGCACGACGTCGACTGGCGGGTCGAGCTGGACGAGCGCTGGGTGGTGCTCGGGCCGAACGGAGCCGGGAAGACGACCCTGCTCAGCCTCGCCGCCGGGCGGCTGCACCCGACCACCGGCGCCGCGTACGTGCTCGGCGAGCGGATCGGCCGGACCGACGTCAACGAGCTGCGGATGCGGATCGGCCTCTCCACCGCCGCGCTGGCCGAGCGGGTCCCCGCCGAGGAGCGGGTCAGCGACGTCGTGGTCACCGCCGCCTGGTCGGTGGTGGGCCGCTGGCGGGAGGGCTACGACCGCACCGACGAGGCCCGCGCCCGGGCCCTGCTCGGGCAGCTCGGCATCGGGCACCTGGCCGACCGCGCGTACGGCACGCTGTCGGAGGGGGAGCGTAAGCGGGTGCAGATCGCCCGCGCGCTGATGACCGACCCCGAGCTGCTGCTCCTCGACGAGCCGGCCGCCGGGCTCGACCTGGGCGGTCGCGAGGACCTGGTGGCCCGGCTGGCCGAGCTGGCGTACGACCCGGACGCCCCGGCGCTGGTGCTGGTGACCCACCACGTGGAGGAGATCCCGCCGGGCTTCACCCACGCGCTGCTGCTGCGCGAGGGCGGCGTGGTGGCGCAGGGCCTGCTCGCCGACACCCTCACCGCCGACAACCTCTCGAAGACCTTCGGCCTGCCCCTGGTCGTCGAGCGCTCCGCCGACCGCTGGACCGCCCGCGCCGCCTGAGGAAGGAACCACCGTGCAGCAGACCCGGGTGGCCGTGGTGGGCAGCGCCAACATGGATCTGATCGGCACCGCGCCCGCGCTGCCCCGGCCGGGGGAGACCCTGCTCGGCACCGACTTCGTCATGCTTCCCGGGGGCAAGGGCGCCAACCAGGCGATCGCCGCCGTCCGCGCCGGCGCGTCCTGCGTCTTCCTCGGCGCGATCGGCTCGGACGCCTTCGGGGTCACCCTCAAGGCCCGGATCACCGCCGCCGGGGTGGACACCGGCCAGCTCCGGGTGGTGTACGGGGCCTCCGGCGTGGCGCTGGTCATGGTGGGCGCCGAGGGGGAGAACGCGATCCTGGTGACGCCCGGCGCCAACGGGGCCTTCGTCGGGCTGACCGAGGGCGAGCTGCACGCCGTACGCGAGGCGGACGTGCTGGTCGCCCAGCTTGAGGTGCCGGTCGAGACGGTGACCGAGGCGGCGGTCGCGGCCCGGGCGGCCGGCACCCGGGTGATCCTCAACGCGGCGCCGGCGCGGCCGGTGCCGGCGGAGCTGCTCGCCGCGGTGGACCTGCTGGTGGTCAACGAGACCGAGGCGCGGGCGCTCACCGGCCGGGGCCGGGACGAGCCGGCGGCGCTGCTCGACCTGGTGCCGCGGGCGGTGCTCACCCTCGGCGCCCAGGGCGCCTGGTACGTCGACCGGGACGGCCGGTCGGTGCACGTCCCGCCGGTCAAGGTCGAGGCGGTGGACTTCACCGCCGCTGGTGACGCGTTCACCGCCGCCCTGGCCGTCGCCTGGGGCGAGGGGCGTGAACTGGTCGACGCGGTGCACTGGGCGGCGGCGGCCGGGGCGGCCTGCGTACGGCGGCTCGGCGCCTCGGTGGCGTTGCCCCGCCGGGTCGAGATCGACGAGCTGTACGTCCCGGCCGCCTGACCCGCCCCGCCGCCCCGATCCGCGAGGCGGTCAGGCGGCCGGTTCGTCGGCGAGCCGCTCACCTCGGCGGCGCAGCATGCCCAGGCCGGGGATGCCGGCGACGGCCAGCTTGAGGTCGCGGGTGACGTCGAGCAGGTCGTGCAGGTCCGGGCCGACCCGGTCCAGGGTGGCCAGGATCGGCAGGACGTCCGCGGTCAGGTGCTCCTTGAGCTTCGGCAGCTCGTCGATGAGCCGGATCGCCGCGGTCACCTCCTCGTGGCTGAGCTGTTCGACGAACCGGGCCTCTGGGTGCTGTGGACCGACTACTTCAAGCCGGAGCACTTCGAGAAGTACCCGAACCTGCACACGCTCTTCAACGAGGCCACCAAGCTCTCCGGCGGCAGCGGCGCCAAGGGCAGCGTGGACCCGGCCGTGGCCGACAAGCTGCTGCAGAAGATCGACGAGATCTCCAAGATCTTCTGGGAGACCAAGA
>NZ_JAEVHJ010000209.1:0-11747 GCF_016802855.1 Micromonospora sp. ATA51
GCCAAGGTGGAGCGCCCTACCGGACGAACGACCTTGGCCCCGTCCGGGGAGAGGCGGGTAGCCCTTGTGGTGTCCGGCGAGGTGATCCCCGGCGGCATCTCTGAGGAGGGCCGGGGTTCGGGGCGGAGCCCCGAGGTCTTCGTGCTCCTTGTCGTCCGTCAGCGTGGCCGGCCGCCCGGCCGATGCCGGCCGGAGGTCGCCAGCAGGCCGGGGCCGGGCCGGCGCGCCCGCTTTGCGGGCCGCCTTGATCTGTTAGAGCGCAATTCGGCAACGCAATGCGGTCTGAGTCCTCCGTCGACCGATACGCAACGCTCGTCCGCCAACTGATCTGCGACACAGTCGGCGCGCGGAACGCGACAATTCAGTGTGTCGGGGCGCCGAGCCGAGGCTCCTGGCAGGTGTCGTGAGCGCTCACTCCTCTGCGTTGCTCGGCCAGACAAGAGCCTGTGCGACGATCACTCGCTCCCCGTTGAAGGTAAGTGCCGGGCCGCCATAGAGGTGGAACCCGATGCCAAGGGCCTCACTGACCCGACGGCAGAACGTCTCGTCGTCAGGTCCGGTCAGGACGCGGTAGCGCGGCAGGCCATCGGGTGGCTGGTCGATCATGGCGCAAGCCTGCCAGATGAACTTGGGACTCCTTGCGAACGACCCGGTCAGCGGCCAGATCCGGATGTCGGATCAGAGGCCGAACGCTGCTCGGCAGGTGTCCATGCCGGGGCGCGAATGAAAACCCCGAGATCGACTCGATCACCGCGAGCTACTGCGTCCGCGAAGTCGGATAGCGGGTCGAACGGCGAAGGGTCCATCGCTGCGGAGCCCGCATCGCGCCGCACGGGCTAGATTCGGGATCATGCCCTTGACCGCGAACGACGTCGACCGGTTCGAGGCCTCCAGGCACCGCCTGGAGGCCATCGCCTACCGCCTCCTCGGCTCCGCTGGGGAGGCCGAGGACGCCGTGCAGGAGACGTTCCTGCGCTGGCAGGCCGCCGACGTCGACCGCATCGAGGTCCCCGAGGCCTGGCTTACGAAGGTGCTCACCAACCTGTGCCTCAACCAGCTCACCTCCGCGCGGGCACGGCGCGAGACCTATGTGGGCCAATGGCTTCCCGAGCCGCTGCTCGCCGGGGACCCGATGCTCGGCCCGGCCGACACCGCCGAGCAGCGCGAATCGGTCTCGTACGCGGTCCTCACCCTCATGGAGCGCCTCTCCCCCAACGAGCGGGCGGTGTACGTGCTGCGGGAGGCCTTCGACTACCCGCACCGGGAGATCGCCGTGATCCTCGACATCACCGAGGCCGCCAGCCAGCAGATCTTCCGTCGCGCGAAGAAGCACGTCGCGGACGGCAGGGCCCGCACCGAGATCGACGAGGCCGCCGCCCGGCGGATAGTCGAGGAGTTCCTCGCGGCCGCCACCAGCGGCCAGACCGAGCCGCTCGTGCGGCTGCTCACCGAGGACGCGATATCGATCGGCGACGGCGGCGGGAAGGTCCCGGCCCGCGCCAAGGCGTTCGAGGGCGCCCTCGCGGTCGCGAAGTTCCTGTGGGGCCTGTTCAAACCCGGCGAGGCCAAGCGCGCCATGGTCGGCGGCGCGCCGGAGGTCTACGCCTGGACCGCCAACGGCGACCCGGCCGTCGTGGCGGTCGTCGACGGCCGGGTCGTCGGCGTCATGTGCCTGGAGGTCACGGCCGAGGGCATCGCCGCGTTCCGCAACCAGGTCAACCCCGACAAGTTGGAGCGCGCGACCGAGCGGTTCGCGGCCTCCGACCACGGGGAACCGCTGTTCAATGCCTTCTGACCCCCGTGTGACGTGCTTCACATGACGTTCCTGTCAGGAAACGGCGGGCCGCCCGGTTCAAGTAGCGAACCCGCGTCAGACAGGAGTACGGAAATGCAGCACCGCATCATCGTCCTCGGAGCCGGATACACCGGAGCCATCGCCGCCGGCCGCCTCGCCAAGCGGCTGCACCGCGAGGACGTCGCCATCACCCTCGTCAACGCCGAACCCGACTTCGTGGAGCGGGTCCGGATGCACCAGCTGGCGGTCGGCCAGGACCTCAAGCCCCGGCCCTTCAGCGAGATGTTCGCGGGCACCGGCGTCGAACTGAAGCTCGCGAAGGTCACCGGCGTCGACGTCGACCGCAAGACCGTCGCCGTCATCGACGCGACCGGCGCCGAGGAGCTGGAGTACGACACCCTCGTGTACGCCCTCGGCAGCGGCTGGAACGCCCGAGGCGTCCCCGGCACCGCCGAGCACGCCCATGAGATCGCCAGCCGCCCCGGAGCGCTCCGGCTGCGCGAGCGCCTGGCCCGCCTGGAGGCCGGGCGGACCGTGACCGTCGTCGGCGGCGGCCTCACCGGCCTGGAGGCCGCGACCGAGATCGCCGAAGCCCGCCCGGATCTCGACGTCGCCCTCGCCGCCCGCGGCGGCCTCGGCGACTGGCTCTCGCCCAAGGGCCGCGGGCACCTGCGGAAGGTCTTCGACAAGCTCGGCATCACCGTGCACGAGCACGCCGCCGTCACCGGCGTCGAAGCCGACCGCGTCACCACCGCCGACGGCAAGGCCATCCCGGCCGCGGTCACCGTGTGGACCACCGGCTTCGCGGTCCACCCGATCGCGAAGGCGACCGCCCTGGAGGTCACCGGCGCCGGCCAGATCGTGGTCGACGGGACCATGCGCTCGGTCTCGCACCCCGACGTTTACGCCGTCGGCGACGCGGCCTACGCGATGGGACCGGGCAACAAGCCGCTGCGGATGTCGTGCGCCTCGGGCACCCCGGTCGCGTGGCAGGCCGCCGACGCGATCGCCGCGCGCCTGACCGGCGGGAAGCTCCCGAACATGCCGATCCGCTACTTCAACCAGTGCATCTCGCTGGGCCGCAAGGAAGGCGTGATCCAGTACGTCACCGCCGACGACCGCACCGTCCGGGCGGCACTGACCGGACGGCTCGCCGCCGTCTACAAGGAACTGGTCTGCAAGGGCGCCGCCTGGGGCGTCGCGAACCCGACGCTCGGGATGCCGACCCGGCGCGCCGCGTCGCGCGGGAGCGGTCCACGGCGGGCTCGGCCGTCAAGGCGCTGGCCTAGTGCACGCGGCGACGCGGGCGCCCTCGATGCGAGGGCGCCCGCTTCGCTGTCGGTCTAGGCGGCGACGATCGCCGGGTGGAGGTCCTCGGCCGAGGGCTCCCAGGCGGTGCACGGCCTGGACCTCGCCGAGCATCCGCAACAGGTCCTGAGCGGCGATGTCCTGGGCGCCGCAGGCACGTGCCCACGCGTACAGGTCGGCGGGGGCCGGCATCTGGCGGCCCAACGTCAAGGCGGTGCCGCGGATGCTCGGGCACGCCCCGGCGTCGACGACGCTTGACGTGTACGCACGTCTGTTCGGTGATGACCTGGACGCGGTCGCCAACCGGCTGGACGGGGCGGCCGCGGCTCGGGACAAGGACCATCTAAGGACTCGGCCCGCCAGCGGCGACGTGATCAACCTCGGGAAACGGCGAAGCCCAGGCCGTTGACCTGGGCTTCTGTACCGAGCCGCCTGACGGAATCGAACCGTCGACCTACGCATTACGAGTCGGCCCCCCGACGCTGGTCTACCGCCTGGTTCTCATGTCAGGGGTGATGCCGGGTCCGTGGTCGTTCGCTCATGCTCGCCGGTTTGGCTGCTCGCTTGGCTGCTCGTGCAGCACGCCGCCGACAACGCGGCCAGCGCACCTGCCGGATCGTGCACGATGCTGTGGCCGTCACTGATGACCCGGCGGGTTCCTGAGTCGACCGGGTCAGTGTCTGCCCAGCTCACCGGGACGACGCCCATCTCGACCTCAAGCCCTGATGGGCGCCGGACACGGACTTCCCTGAGCGGCCCCCACTCCTGCAACCGGACGACCTCACCACCGAGCAGACCCGTCCAGACGCCCGCCTCCGCATAACGCGCGTTGTCCGCAAGGACCACGATGTCGACGTCGGAGTCCATCCGCGCGGCCCCGCGTGCCCAAGAGCCCACGACCACCACCCCACGGACGTCCTCGCGCTCAGCCGCCCACCCGGTCACCATGCCGACCACCGAGCGAACTTCCCGGGACCGCTCCTCCGTCACCACGCGGCCGAGTCTGACAGATACCTATGGAAGCATCCCCCCGCAGTCACTGCCGCGCGAAGGAACCAGGCTGACTTCTTCGGTGTGAACGCCGATGCACCTCGTAGTCTGCTGTCATCGGTTGTCGCTGGTACGTGGCGCGACCTCACTGAGGCGGCAGGAGGCCAACCACCGGGCGCGTTGAATAGCTGGGCCGCGGTCGCACCGTGACGGATAGGCGGCCTTGCGGGCGCGTGCACGATCACGTGGTCGCCCTGGCCGGTCGATGTGACGGACAGCGGCTTACTGCTCGTCGTTGTGGCAGTTCGAGGGAGGATCATCGCCGGCCACGATGAAGTCTTGGCACGCAAGGAAGCGGCTATTGAAATGGCCGACGAGGAAGCCGGTCAACGCCACAATGGCGACGATCACCACCAAGGTGACCTTCAGGCCACGGCCCGGCAGGGTGAAGTAGTTGGGCGCGAGTAACCGGACGATGATGGCCGCGACGAACGGCAGAACGGCGATGGCCGCGACCTCCAGCACGAGCGCAACGGTATGTTCAACGGCGCTGTGAGGGTGCCCCACGACGAGTCCTAGTGTCGCGTGTCTGAAGTGATTTGACGCTATCGCTTCAGCGCCCGATATCGCTTGAGTAGGGCCGTGATCTTGTCTGGGTTGGCTTCGCCGTTGAGTTCGGTGAGGAGGTCGTCGGGGCAGAGTTGGTAGAGGTCACCCCACCACCTGCGGGCTTTGTTGTCCCAGACTCGGTACCCGCCAGGCACTCCGCGCGCCACGTAGCGCCGTCGGCTCATGCCGTGTTCCCTGCGGTGATGTCGTGGCGTGGGGGGCGTCGGTCGGCTGTGGCCAGGAGCTGATCGGCGGTCTTGGTCCAGCGAAACGGTTGGCAACGCTGGTTGTAGCCGTCGATGAACGTGCGGATGGCGCCAATCAGGTCTGGGACGCTGGTGAAGGTGCCGCGGCGGATGGCCTGACGAGTGATCCCGAAGAAGATCTCAACCATGTTCATCCACGACGCGCTGGTCGGGGTGAAATGCATGCGGATCCTCGGGTTCTTCGCCAGCCACGCCTTGACGTTCGGGTGGTTGTGGGTCGCGTAGTTGTCGGCCACGACGTGCAGCTTCACGCGTGGATGGGCCTTGGTGACCTGTTTGAGGAAGGCCAGGAACTCGGTGTTGCGGTGCCGGTCGTAGCAGGCATCCGCGCTTGGCTGCTTGGCCTCCAGCCCTGGTATACGGGCTCTTCGAAGTTAGCGGGGGTCGAGGTGTCCGCGGGCTTTGCGGGTGGTGGCGGTTCGGGTTCGTAGTCGTTGGTTGACGGGGTTACGGAAGCCGTAGGCGTCGCGGGCGATGGTCTTGATGACCCGGTTGGTGCCTTCGGAGCCGGCGTTGGTGATGCCCGTGTGCAGGAACGCGAGGATTTCCGGCCACCACGTCTCGACGGTCGTGGCCAGGCGCTGCAGTTCGGGAAGGTCGGTGTGGGCGCATCGGCGGTAGAACCGGTACAGCAGGTCGCGGACCTGCTCCCGGTCGGGGCGGGTGCGGGCGGTGGCGAGCAGGTCGAGCAGGTCCTCCTTGGCGTGCCACGCGGCGGTGATCGGTGCGCCGATCGCTGCCGGCAGGCCGGCGAGTTCGTCGAGGAGAGCGTCGACGTGTTCGCCGCGCATTCGGGCGGCGGAGCGGGTGAGCCGGTTGCGCAGTTCCCACTCGCGGTTGCCCTTGCGGCCGCGCCGGCCCCGCTGGCGCACGGTGACGCGGCGGCGGACCTCGGTGAGGGTCTGGTTCGCCAGCTGCGTTAGGTGGAAGTGGTCCACCACGAGGGTGGCCTGCGGCAGGGCCCGGCGGACCGCGGACTTGAAGATCGTGCACATGTCGATAGCGACGAACCGGACCGCGTCGCGCCAGGTCTGGTCACGTGCGGTCAGCCAGTCGATCACCGCCTGGGCGGTGCGACCCTCGACCTGCCCGAGCAGGCCCTGCCCGCCGGACAGATCCACGAACCCGACGTGCCAGCGGTCCACCACGCTCTGCCAGACGCCGGTGGCCTCGTCGAGAGTCCATCTCGGCCGGCCCCGGCGGGTCTCGTCGATACCGAGTATCTGCACCGGTTCGGGCTGGGTCGGCAGTACCGCCCGGGCGTGGTCGGTGAACGCCGCCGCGACGACCGGCCAGGACACGTCGTGATCGCGGGCGGCCTGGACCACGGTACGGCCGGCGTCGGCCACCGCGGCCCCGGCCGAGGCTCGTAGCCGGGTCGTCAACCGCTTGCGCGCCGGGACGGCCGGCACCGACTCGGTGAACGAGCGACGCCGGCACGCCGGCTCGTCGCAGCGCCAGCGACGTTTGGTCCACACCAGCCGCGGCCGGCGGCCGCCAACCGGCAGGTCACGCGGCCGGGTCACCCGCCGGCCCTTGGACCGCCGCGACCGTGTGCCGCAGTCAGGGCAGTGCCGTGCCTGTTCATCAGCGGTGACCAGGTGCACCACCGGCCCGTCGGGGTCGCCGGCGACCCCGACCACGGCCAGGCCGTCAAGGCCCAGCAGCCGCCTCGTATCGTTAACCACGCCCGTAGCTCTTCTGTTGTGATCATCTTGCTTCGACAACAACATGATCTACGAGAGCTACGGGCATCTATCAGCAGGCCCCACAGTGGAGCCCCGCCCGGCGGTCAAACCCCCACCAAGTTCGAAGAGCCGGTATACGCCGTCGAGCACATCGACCACATCGACCAGGCTGCGCCGAGCTGCTCCCGGATCGGAACAAGGGCTTCCTTATGAGGTCGACACGTAGTGGATCACTCGCTCTGCTGCATCGTGGCAGTCGCGGTCGGTGCCCAGCGCGCCGGACTCCAGCCGGCCGCGTACCGCGGCCGCGATGCGCACCCGGGCCCAGGGGCCCGTGTGCACATGGCAGAATGCTTCAAATCTGGGGCAAAGTTGGCAGACGGGCGAGCCGATGACGACGAGCAGGGCGGCCGAACTGCTGCGAAAAGCCGGGGATCCACAGCGGGCCACGTTCCTGGAACTCTTCTTCGACCTGGTGTTTGTCCTCGCGCTCGCTCAGCTCTCGCGCGGCCTGGCCGAGGATCTCGGGTGGAGCGGCGCCCTCCGGACGCTGGTGCTGTTGGGGGCCATGTGGTGGGTCTGGTCCAGCACCGCGTGGCTAACCGACCGGACGGACCCGCAACGACCGGTGATCCAGGCCCTGGTCATCGCGACCATGGTCGGCAGCCTGGTGATGGCAGCCGCGGTGCCCGACGCATTCGGCGACACGGGCCTGATCTTCGCCGGTGCGTACGTCGCCGTCCAGCTCGGCCGCGGGCTCGTCCTCGTGGCCGTCTTGCATCGCCACGAGCTGCAGCGCCACGCCGTGCGGGGGCTGTTCTGGTACGGCCTGTCGGCGCTGCCGTGGATCGCGGGGGCGCTCGTGCACGGCACGGCGCGTGGCGCGTTGTGGGCACTCGCGGTCGTCCTTGACCACACGGCAGGCAGAATCGGCTTCCCCACCCCAGGGGCGGGCCGTACGCCCAGCCAAGACCTTGTGATCTCGGGCGAGCACCTGTCCGAGCGCTACCGGCAGTTCTTCATCATCGCGCTCGGCGAGCTGATCCTGGTTACCGGACTGGCGCTGAGCAGCAGCGGCTTCGCGCCGGACGGGGTCGCCGCGTTCGCAGTGTCGATCGCGACCACCGTGCTGCTGTGGCGGATCTACATCTACCGCGCTGGGCAAGTCCTGGCGGAAGCGATTGCCGTGTCTCCCGACCCGGTCCGCCTCGCCCGATCGGCGTCATACGCCCACCTGGCCATGGTGGCCGGCGTGGTCGTCGCCGCCGTCGGCGACGAACTCGTCATCGCCCACCCACTCGGACACACCCCACCGGCCTGGATCGCCGTCATCCTCGGCGGACCCGCGCTGTACCTGGCCGGGCGCGCCCGCTTCGAGCACGCGGTGTTCGGCCGCGTGTCCCGGTCCCGACCGATCGGCGTCCTTGCGCTGGCCGCCCTGACACCAGCGATGCACCCCCTGCCGCCAGTCGTGGTCGCCGCCGCCGCTGCCCTCGTCCTGACCGGGATCGCCATATCCGACGCAGCCCGCGCCCGCGGACGCCCGCCCGAGCCGCCGTCACCACCCGGCTAGCCGGACGTGTCACCCATGTCTTGGGACTGTTCTGTCACGCATCACCCTGGCCTGGTCTTCGCGACCAGCGTCGGCACCCCGATCCACCCACGCAACGACTGCCGCTCGTTCCGGGAGATCATCCGACAGGCCGGTCTGCGGCAGGTTCGGCTGCCCGACCTACGGCACACGGCGGCGAGCGTCCTCCTCGCCCAGGGCGTGCCTGCCCGCGTGGTCATGGAAATCCTCGGCCACTCGCAGATCAGCGTGACGCTCAACATCTACGCACACGTCGCCCCCGAGATCGCGCGGGAAGCGGCGGCACGGCTGGAGGCGGCGCTGTGGTCGAGTGAGTGACATGTTGACTGCTCGTTTGGCTGCTCGGCTCTCCAACGCCACGGAAAAGGCCCAGGTCATGATCGGCGATCTAGCCGGTGACCTGGGCCTTTCTCTGGAGCCGCCTGACGGAATCGAACCGTCGACCTACGCATTACGAGTGCGTCGCTCTAGCCGACTGAGCTAAGGCGGCAACGATCGTCAAGTGTACGGCACCCCCCGCCCCGGGCCGAACGGGATCCCCCGGACCCCGGTCCGGACATCGGGGCACGTTCGGTCGTTCGCCGGACAGCGCTCGCAGGCGGGCAGGACTACCCTGCGGCGGGTGAGCGACGATCACGTACCGGAGCAGCAGCCGATCCCCGAGGCGCACCCGGGCGAGCGGGCGGCGCGGCGGCCGCGCAGCACCGATCCGCTGGAGTTGGGCTTCGCGCCGCGCAAGCCGGTGCCGTGGTTGGCGCCGTTCCTGCTGATCAGCACCGGCATCCGTACGCTGCTGGCGATGCTCTTCGGGGCATACCTGGACAAACGGGAGCTGCAGAACGCGTTCGGCGACGGGATCTTCCGCCAGGTCGGGCCGGACGGCGGGCTCTGGCTGGACTACGTGGCCGACCTGGGCGACGGCTTCGACGCGACCTACTCGGTGGCCTACCTGCTCGCCCAGCGGGAGCTGGCGGTGGAGGGGCGCCGGCTGCCCCGGGCGCAGACCCTGGTGATGGGTGGCGACCAGGTCTATCCCTCGGCGTCCTACGCGGCGTACGAGGACCGGTGCAAGGGGCCCTACCAGGCCGCGCTGCCGGTGGCGCCGCCCGAGCGGCCCACGCTCTTCGCGGTCCCCGGCAACCACGACTGGTACGACGGCCTGACCGCCTTCCTGCGGCTCTTCGTCCGGTCCCGGGACCGGCACTTCGGCGGCTGGGGCACCGGCCAGTCCCGGTCGTACTTCGCGGTGGAGCTGCCCGGCGGCTGGTGGCTGCTCGGCCTCGACGACCAGTCCGGGTCGTACCTGGACGACCCGCAGCTCACCTACTTCGACGAGGTGGCCCGCAAGCTGACCCCGCGGTCCCGGGTGATCCTGGCGGTGCCGGCACCGACCTGGGTCAAGGCCGCGGACCACCCCACGGCGTACGACTCGATCGACTACTTCATCCGTACGATCATCGCGCCCACCGGGGCCCAGGTGCGGCTGCTGATCTCCGGCGACCTGCACCACTACGCCCGCTACACCGGCCCGGACCGGCAGCTCATCACCTGCGGTGGCGGCGGCGCCTACCTCTACCCCACGCACAAGCTGCCGGAGCGGCTGGAGGTGCCGCCGCGGGACACGCTCTCCCGCCGGGCCAGCCGCACCCGAGAGTACGACCTGGTGGCCCGCTATCCCGACAAGGACCGGTCCCGGCGGTACGGCTGGGGGATCTTCGCCCGGCTGCCGTTCCGGAACCCGGGCTTCACCACCCTGCTCGGCACGCTGCACACGCTGCTGATGCTGGCGATGGCCGGGGTCACCGCGAACCGGGTGGGCACCACGGAGCAGCGGCTGCTCAGCGTACCGCTGGTGATCATGCTGGTGGTGACGCTGCTGAGCGCGGCGTTCTTCGCCAAGGCGCCCAGCGCGGGCGGGAAACGGCATGCCCGGCATTGGATCCTCGGCGTCGGCCACGGCGTGGCGCACGTCGCGTTGGCCGCCGCGGGCACCTGGGCCTGGCTGCAACTGCCCCTGTACGACTGGCCGTGGCCGCTGCCCGCGGTCGCCGCGGCGGTCGTCTACGGTCCGGTGATCGGTCTGGTGTCCAGTCAGGTGGTGGCGCTGTACCTGCTGGTCGCCGGGGCGTTCGGCGTGAACGTCAACGAGCTCTTCGCCGGCCAGGGCATCGAGGACTCGAAGTCCTTCCTCCGGATGCGCATCGACCCCGACGGCACCCTCACCGTCTACCCCATCGCCGTGGACAAGGTTTCCCACGCCTGGCAGCTCAACCCCGACCAGTCCCCCACCGCCTCCTGGCTGACCCCGAAGACCGGCCTGACTCCCCGGCTCGCCGAACCCCCCATCACCCTCACCTGACGCCCACCCGCCCGGGGCGGGCGGGGGGTGAGGTCAAGAGGCGTAGTGCTGGTCGTGGGCCTGGCGAGGGGCGCAGACGGAGGCTCGGCTGCAGGAGCAGCGGGAGCCGTCGGCGTCCAGGCGGACCGTGACGGAGTCGCGGGGGACGCTGTGCCCGACGACCTTGCCCTCCCCCTCCGCGGTGGTGACGCGGCTGCCGATCGCCGGGGCGGACTCCTGGAACCGCTGGTAGAGCGGGTGCTCGTACTTCAGGCAGCACATCAGCCGGCCGCAGGCGCCGGAGATCCGCAGCGGGTTGAGCGGCAGGTCCTGGTCCTTGGCCATCCGGATGGTGACCGGCTCGAAGTCGTTGAGGAAGGTCGCGCAGCACAGGTCACGGCCGCAGGAGCCGATCCCGCCCTGCACCCGCGCCGAGTCCCGGGCCGAGAGCTGCCGCAGCTCGACCCGGCACCGCAGGGTCGCCCCGAGGTCACGGACCAGCGAGCGGAAGTCCACCCGGTGCGGCGCGGTGAAGTAGACGGTGGTCCGGTCGCTGCCGGTCTCCGGCGTGCCGAGCACGTGGTCGACCGCCACCACCTTCATCGGCAGCCGTGCTCCCGGATCAGTCGCTTCGCGGCGACCTTCGCCTCGGCCTTGCGCCGGCGCAGCAGTTCGTCGCGGCGCAGATCGTCCTCCTGGGCGAGCCCGGCCAGCTTGGGGAAACCGTCGGTGTCCTCGCCCACCCACTGCGCGGCCCAGACGCACTCGGCCACCTCTGGCCCGTCGTCGGTGGGCACCAGCACCCGGTCGCCCACCTGCGGGCGCAGCTCGCCCGGGTCCAGGTAGTAGAGGCGCCCGTACCGGTTGAAGCTGACCGCGCAGAGCATGCCCATCCCCTCACCCTACGACCCGGCGGCCGGTCCGGCGCGGCCGGGCGTCGCCGTCCGGTCACGGCGCGCAGCGATCCACGATCGTCGACTCGACCGAAGGGCATCCACCCCGTCGTGCCGTTGCTCCTCGCCCGGACGGCTGAATCACGACCGACACGGGGGACAAAAGGCGATTGACGGCGTTGAGTGAAGGGCAGACCTGCGGGGGGTGCAGGGAAGGCCACGGCGTCGCCGCCGGAGCCCGGCCACGCCGGCCCGGCGCGCGACGCCGT
>NZ_JAEVHJ010000210.1:0-11714 GCF_016802855.1 Micromonospora sp. ATA51
GCCGGCCGGCACCGACCGGCTGGCTGCCGTGGCCGCTCGTGCCCTCCGCGGAACCGCTGGTCGGCGCCGAGTGGTGCACGCCGGAGGTGGTCGCGGTGGCCCCGGAAGCACGGGTGAACGTGCCGGAGTGCGGCGCGGCCGACGGGGTGCCCACGGACGGCCCGCCGCTCGTCGTCGCGCCCGAGCGGTCGGTGTGGCCCGGCAGGTCCGGATCCGGCGCCGGGGCGGTGACCACCCGCCCGTACGCGGAGAAGTCGTACCCTTCGGCCAGCGCGGCCACCACCTGCACCATCCGCTGGTGCGCCTTCTCCTGCTCGGCCTTGTCCTGCTCGTGGCCGATGAACCCGCCGATCACGGCGCCGGGGACACCGCCGAGGAGGAGGCCCTTGCCGGCGCCGGAGAGCGCCTTGTCGTTGTCGTCGGTGGCCTCCGGGCTCTCCGCCTGCTGCTGGGCGGTACGCAGCTCGTCGGCCATCATGGTGAGCGCCCGGCGGACGTCGGTCATCCCCTGGGCGAGGTCCCCCGAGTAGCCGACCACCAGGTCCAGCCGGCGCTGGAACTCCCGGGCGGCGTCGCCCGTCCACGACCGGCCCAGCGCGTCCAGGTCGCCGCTGAGATCCCGGCCGAGGCCCTCCAGCGTGTCCTTCAGCGAACTCCACTGCGCGCTCAGGCCGTCCACCTGCTTGGGGTCGCCGGACTTCACGCCGTCGTACAGCTCCTGGTGGCTGACGTGCTGGTAGCGCTGGGTGTACTCAGACACGCGGGTCCCCCTCCGCCGGCTTCAGCGCCTCGTCGACGCCCGCGAGGGCGGCGAGGATGTCCGCCGCGCTCGCCGCGTTGCGCGCCTCGGCGGTCCGGTAGTTCGCCATGATCGTGCTGGTCGCCGTCTGCGCCGCGACGATCGCCTTGCGCAGCCGCTCGGCCTGCGCCACGTAGCTGGCGTGGGTCTCGCTGTAGCGGCGCTCGTTCTCGGTGGCGTGGGCGAACGAGCCGAGCGCCGGCGGCCGGCACTGCAGCTCGGTGTTGAGCTTCCGCAGCACCGACTCGACCTCGGTCAGCCGACCCGCCAACCGCTGGTGGAAGTCCTCCAAGGACAGTACGTCGACTGTCGTGCGCCCGGTCATGGCTGCATCCCCGTAGTCATCGTCGATAACCGTTGGCCATGCCCAGGTTAGTCGACCGGGGCCAGCCGGGGCGACCCGTCGAGCCGGGGGTTCGACTCCACATCGGACCGTCGGTCGCTCAGCCGCCCTCGACCGGCGCCGCGTCCGGGCTCTCCGCCGGTCCCGCCGTGGCGGGGGCCGAGCCGTCGGCCGCCGGCTCGAAGAAGGCCAACGCGTCCGCCCGCTCCAGCGCCGGACCGGTCGGGATCAGCGCCAGCAGCGACGCGGGCACCGCCAGCGGGGTCACGCCGCCGTACCCGAGCGCGGTCAGCGCGTCGCCGGAGCGGGTGCCCAACGGGTAGCGGACGCCCTGGGCGCTGACCAGGTAGACGGTCGAGCCGGCCGCGGCGGCGCCCCCCTCGCCCGACCCGGCCGCGGCCTGGACCAGGACACCCTTCCCGCCGGGCAGCAGCACGCTCTCCGCGGTGCGGACCGCGTCCCGGGCGCTCTGGCGTACGGCGACCGCGGCGTCCCCGGTCAACTCGGCCGGCGCCCGGTCGAAGACCTCGAGGGTGGTGGCCGGCGGCCCGCCGGCGGCGCCGGCCCGGTAGCTGGCGCAGAGCACGGTCTGGCCGGCGTGGACCTCGCGCAGGGCGGGCAGCCGCTGCGGCGTGCCCTCGGCCTCCAGCCGCTGGTCGGTGAGGAGCTGACCGGCCTGGTCCGGGGTGATGTCGGTGATCTGACCGCCGTCGCCGAGCAGCAGCAGGGCGGTGACCTCGCCGACCGCCGCCAGCCCTTGCCGGGTCAGCACGTAGTGCTGGCCGGCGGCCCGGAACACCTGGCCGAGCTTCGCCGCCGGTCCGCCACCGTCAGGCCGCTGGGGCTCCCGTCCCCGTCGATGGTCGGCTTGCGCAGCGGCGGCCCGGCCGGCACCGCGTTGAGCAGCTGCTGCCCCACGGTCAGGGTGGCCGCGCCGGCCATCTTCAGCGCCACCAGCGCCTGCTCGCCCCCGGTGAGGCGCAGCTGCGACCCGGCGGTGAGCAGGTACCGGGCGTCGTCGGCGCGGACCAGCGCGGCCTGGTCGGCGAGCGGGGTGCCGCCGGGCAGCGGATGGTCGATCACCACCCGGGTGCGCGACCGCCGCGGGTCCGCCGGGTCCGGCACGTCGCAGACCGACCAGGGGAGACCCACCAGCGACTTGCGGTCCGGCAGGTCGTCCGGGGCGCCGACGATGCCGACGGTACGACCGCGCGGCCGGTCCTTGATGGACGCCTGCGACATGGTCCGCACCGGCGGGTCCCCCTCGTTGAGGATGAGCCGGGCGGAGGCGTAGTTGAGCGTCGGGTGCAGCAGCCCGTCGGCGAAGACGTAGGTGGCGCCGGTCTCCCGCTCGATCACCAGGGTGTTCGCCTCCAGCGGCGCGGCGTTGCCGGTGAGCTGGCCGTAAGCGCCGGCGCCGCCGAGCACGATGGCCGCCACCAGCACGCTGCCGAAGACCGCCATGCCGAGCCGCCGCATCGGCAGGTCGTTGGTCTCCGGATCGCCGGAGAGCAACGCGGAGACGATGCGGCGGGTGACGAAGCGGTACGCCTGCACCTGGTCGCGGCGGGTCCGCATGGCTAACCTCCGGCGGGGGTGGATCCGCGACGATCAGGTCAGAGCTCCGCCGCGGGCTTCCCTACGATAAGGGGCCGTCGGCGGTCCACCGGGACCCCGCCCGTCCTCCGGCGGCGGCCCCAGCCGGCGGATGCCAGGATGTCCAGAAGGGACGCTCACCGATGACGCAGGTCCAGGCGCCACCCGGTCGTACGGCCGCCGTTCCCGCCGTGCCGGCGGACCGACCGGTCGCCCCGGTCGACCGGCGGCGTCGCGGCCGGCTCGGGCCGGTGGTCGTCGGCCAGTTGGTGGTGCTGGAGTGCGCCGCGCTCGCCGTCTGGCTGGCCACGGGCGGCCCCGGCTGGCTGCTCGGGCTCGTCGGCGTGCTCGCCCTGCTGGCCGTCGGCGCCGCCTTCGCCCGGCGCGGTGGTCGCTGGTGGTACGAGGACCTGATGCTCCGCCGCCGGCTACGGCGCCGCCGGGAGCGGTCCCGGGGGGCGGCGCCGGCCGGCGATCCCCGGTTGGCCGCGCTCGCCCCGGAGCTGACCGTGGTCGAGCTGACCGAGCGGAACACCCGGCTCGGCATCGGCCAGGACGACCGGGGCTGGTTCGCCGCGGTCGCGCTGACCGGCCGGTCCGGCGCCCCGGCCGGTTCCGTCGAGGCGGCCGTGGTGGACCGGGCGCTCGCGGTGCTCGCCGACTTCACCGGCCCGGTCACCCAGGCCCAGGTCGTCTCGCACACCCTGGTCTGGTACCCGGCGCCGGGCGCGCCGCCGGCCGCGCACCGGACCGTCTGGGTGGCGCTGCGGCTCTCGGTGTCCGACGCCCGCGCCGAGACGGTCAGCCGGGGCGGTGGGATGCGCGGCGTGCACCGTACGGTCGCGGCCGGAATCGGCCGGCTCGGCAAGGCGCTGAACGCGGCCGTCTCAGCCACCGGGTCCTCGGCCGGGACGAGCTGCACGCGGCGGTGGTCTCCGCGGCCGGGCTGGACCTGGCGCCGGAGTCTCCCGCGGAGAGCTGGACCAGCCTGCGCGGGGGCGGCTGGACCCAGCGCTGCCTGGCCCTGCGGCTGCGGCCGAACGGGTCGCTCGGCGCGCTGGTCGACGCGGTGACCGCGACCTCCGCCCCGTCGCACACGGTGGCCGCGGTGGTGCTGCCCGGCGGGCGCCGGGTGCCCCCGCTGCTGCGGGTGGCGGCGATGGACGGCCACGCGGCGGCCCTGGTGAAGGCCGTCCGGGGCGTGGCGAAGCGCTGCGGCGTGCCCGCCCGCCCGCTGGACGGCCAGCACGGTCCCGGCGTCTATGCCACTGCGCCGGTCGGCACCGCGATGGGCACGGTCACGGTCGAAGGTTGACGATCCAGCCGTAGAGGCCGCACACCCAGGCGGCCAGCGGCACCAGGGCGACGATCAGCAGGACCTCGACGATGTCGAGGGTCCGACCCCACACCGGCGAGATCCGCTTGCCGGCCACGGTCAACCCGTAGATCAGGCTGATCACGGCGACCAGCAGCAGCCCGCCCAGGATCAGGCCGAGCCGGACCGGCAGCGTTGCGGCGCCGAAGGTGGCCGCGGCGGCCAGCCCGAGGCCGACCGTGCCCGCGAACAGCACCGGGGCGCGCTGGGCCCGGCCGATGAACGGCCGCGCCCGCAGCAGCGACAGCAGGGCCAGCACGAGGCAGAGCAGCACCGCCGGCAACCGGCCGTTGGCGGCGAGGAGGACCTGCCCGCCGAGGACGAGCAGGGCGACTGTCCACAGCAGCCCGGTGAGGAACTGGTCGGCCCGCTCGCTGTCCCGCAGCACCTGCCGGCCGTCGACGCTCTCCGCGTCGGTCTTCAGGTCCTCCGGGCCGGTGGGGATCGACGGCACGGGCAGCCGGGCCAGCCGGTAGGCGATCATCGGCAGGGCCGGCAGGACGGCGAACGCCACGGTCGCGACCACCGCGGCGGCGGCCGCCGCGCCGACGCCGAAGACCAGGCAGAGCACGGCGCCCAGACCGACGGCCGCGCCGACCGCGGTCGCGCCGAAGAAGAGCGGCAGCCGGTCGCCGACGGCCAGCGCCGCGATCGCCCCGAAGAGCACCACCGCGGTCGCGGCCAGCAACACGTGCGGGCTGGCCAGCTCCGTCAGCTTCCGGTCGCCGGCCAGGACCAGCAACCCGCCGACCGCCGCGTAACCGAGGGCGCCCACGGCCAGCACCGCACCGGTCCGGCTGTCGCCGCCCGCCCGGGACACCACCGCGGCGCTCACCAGCAGGGCGACCGCGACCACCAGCGCGGCCAGCGCGCCGGGCAGCTGGGGCGGGCCGGCGAAGAGCGCGGCCAGCGCGCCGGCCGACAGGGCCGCCCCGGCGAAGAGCACCGCGAAGGACCGGGTGGTGCCGACCTGCCAGGTACCGGGCCGCTGGTTGGTGGCGGTCGCCACCGCGTCCACCACGTCGTCGAAGACGATCTCCGGGGCGGCGGAGGCGCGCGGGTTGAAGTAGAGCACCTCGCCGTCGCGGACGCCGAGCTGCGCCGCGGTACGACCACCGTCCAGCGGCTGCCCGCCGAGCCGCGACAGGCTCCACCCGCCGTGCCGGACCCCCTCGTCGGCGAGGTCCTCGCCGGCGTACCGCAGCAGGGTGGGCAGCAGGTCGGCCAGGGGCACGTCGGACGGCAGGGCGAGATCCATCCTGGTCCGCGGCGCCACGATGGTGATCCGGCTCAGCCCGCCGGTCGCCGTCTTCGTCGCCACTGTGGCCTCCTCGTGCTCGCCTACGATCCACCTCGGCCGGTGGCACCGCCCGTAGTGGGTCCACGGCGCCCACGGGAGATTACCTACGATGGCGGGCGCATAGGATGCCCACCCGACGACTCCGGTCGGTCGCGAACCGCATCAGGGCCGCTCTTGGGGAGGAGACAGCCAGCCGTGAGCACCGTGGTGTTCCGCCGGCTTCCGCGTCAACCGGGGCCCGCGCTGCCGCGGGGCGAGGTGCTGCTGGAGTCCCCGCCGGAGTTGCCCGAGCCGCAGCCGCGCGGGATGGGTCAGCTGCTGATGATCCTGCCGATGATCTGCGGCGTCGGCGCGATGGCGTTTCTCTACGCGGGCCGCGGCGGCGGCATGATGACGTACGTCGCGGGCGGCCTCTTCGGGGTGTCCATGTTGGGCATGGCCATCGGCACGATGTCCAACGGCGGCAACGACAAGGCCGAGCTGAACGCCGAGCGGCGCGACTACATGCGCTACCTGGCTCAGATGCGCAAGCGCACCCGGCGGGCCGCCGAGCAGCAGCGCGCCGCGATGTCCTGGCGGCACCCCGAACCGGACGCGCTCTGGTCGATCGCCTCGTCCCGGCGGCTCTGGGAGCGGCGGATCACCGAGGACGACTTCGGCGAGGCCCGGATCGCGCTGGGCCCGCAGCGGCTGGCGGTGGAGATCGTGCCGCCGGAGACCAAGCCGGTGGAGGACCTGGAGCCGATGAGCGCGATCGCGCTGCGGCGCTTCGTCCGCGCCCACTCCACGGTGCCGGAGCTGCCCACCGCGCTGTCGCTGCGCGCGTTCAGCCGGATCGTGCTGCGCGGCGACCGGGAGCCGGTGCTCGACCTGACCCGGGCCGCGCTGGGCCAGCTGGTCACCTTCCACGCCCCGGACGACCTGATCGTCGCGGTGGTGGCCGCGCCCGACCGGCAGCCGGTGTGGGACTGGGTCAAGTGGCTGCCGCACGCCCAGCACCCGGGCCGTACCGACGCGGCGGGCGCGCGCCGGCTGGTCTTCGCCAGCCTCGCCGAGGCCGAGTCGGCCCTCGCCAACGAGCTGGCCGGCCGGCCCCGGTTCGCTCCGGAGGCGAAGCCGCTCACCACCGCATCGCACGTCGTGGTGGTGATCGACGGCGGGGAGATCTCGCCGACCTGTCACCTGATGGGGCCGGGCCTGCTCGGCGCCACGGTCATCGACCTCTCCGGGACGGTGCCCCGGGACGCGGGCCGCTGGCTGCTCTGCCTCGACGCCGGCGACGGCAGCGGGCTGGACCTGGTCCGCGGCTCCTCGACGTCCCGGCTGGGCGCGCCGGACCGGTTGAGCGAGGCGGCCGCCGAGGGGCTGGCCCGGCTGATCGCCCCCTACCGGCTCTCCCAGCAGCAGGCCAGCAGCGACGAGCCGCTGGCCCGGAGCATGGAGCTGCCCGACCTGCTCGGCGTCGGCGACGCCGCCGCGGTGGACGTGCGGCAGAGCTGGCGGCCGCGCAGCCACCGGGACCGGCTGCGCATCCCGCTCGGCGTCGGCCCGGACGGCAACGTGGTGGAGCTGGACTTCAAGGAGTCCGCGCACGAGGGCATGGGCCCGCACGGGCTGGTCATCGGTGCGACCGGTTCCGGCAAGAGCGAGCTGCTGCGTACGGTGGTCGCCGCGCTGGCGGTGACGCACTCGTCGGAGGAGCTCAACTTCGTCCTGGTCGACTTCAAGGGCGGCGCCACCTTCGCCTCGCTGGACGCGCTGCCGCACACCAGTGCGGTGATCACCAACCTCTCCGACGAGCTGCCGCTGGTCGACCGGATGCGGGACGCCCTGGCCGGTGAGATGAACCGCCGGCAGGAGGTGCTGCGGGCCGCCGGCAACTACGTCTCCCGGTACGACTACGAGCAGGCCCGGGCCGCCGGCGAGCAGTTGGAACCGATGCCCAGCCTGCTCATCATCTGCGACGAGTTCAGCGAGCTGCTCGCCGCGAAGCCGGACTTCATCGACCTGTTCGTGATGATCGGCCGGCTCGGCCGGTCGCTCGGCGTGCACCTGCTGCTGGCCTCGCAACGGCTGGAGGAGGGGAAGCTGCGCGGCCTCGACACGCACCTGTCGTACCGGATCGGTCTGCGCACCTTCTCCGCCGTGGAGAGCCGGATCGTGCTGGGCGTGCCAGACGCGTACGAGCTGCCGAGCGCCCCCGGCCACGGGTATCTGAAGACCGACACCAGCACCATGCTGCGGTTCCGGGCGGCGTACGTGTCCGGGCCGTACCGGCCGCCGGGGCAGGTGCAGCGGTCGACCCGGGCGCAGGTGCAGCGCCGCATCGTGCCGTACGGGGTGGACTTCGTGTCGGCGCCGGTCGCCCAGACCGCGGTGGAGACGGCGCCGGAGCCGGAGCAGCCGACGGACGGCAAGGCGGTCGCCATGCTGGACGTGCTGATCGACCGGCTCAAGGGTCAGGGCCGGCCGGCGCACCAGGTCTGGCTGCCGCCGCTGGCCGAGCCGCCGAGCCTGGGCGAGCTGCTGCCGCCGCTGGGCGTGCACCCGACCTTCGGGCTGTGCACCGCGAACTGGCCCGGCCGGGGCCGGCTCGCGGTGCCGGTCGGCGTGGTCGACCGCCCGTACGAGCAGCGGCGCGACCCGATGATGGTGGACCTGGCCGGCGCGGGCGGCAACGTCGTGATCGTGGGCGCCTCGCTGAGCGGCAAGAGCACCATGCTGCGCTCGATGATCGCGTCCCTGGGGCTCACCCACACCCCGCGCGAGGTGCAGTTCTTCTGCCTCGACTTCGGCGGTGGGGCGTTGCGCAGCCTGGAGGGGCTGCCGCACGTGTCCGGGGTGGCCGGCCGGCGGGACACCGAGGCGGTCCGCCGGACGGTGGCCGAGGTGGTCGCCGTGCTCGACGACCGGGAGACCCGGTTCGCCCAGCACGGCATCGACTCGGTGGCCGGCTACCGGCGGCGGCGGGCGGCCGGCGAGTTCGCCGACGACCCGTTCGGTGACGTGTTCCTGGTGGTCGACGGCTGGAACACGCTGCGCCAGGAGTACGAGGAGCTGGAGCAGACCATCACCAACCTGGCCAACCGGGGGCTGGGTTTCGGCGTACACGTGGTGATCACGGCCGTGCGCTGGGCGGAGATCCGGATCAACATGCGGGACCTGCTGGGCACGAAGCTGGAGCTGCGGCTCGGCGACGCGGCCGAGTCCGAGATCGACCGCCGGGCGGCGCAGAACGTCCCGGTCGGCTCGCCCGGCCGCGGCCTGACCCGCGACAAGCTGCATTTCCTGACCGCCGTCTCGCGGATCGACGGCAAGCGGGACGTGGACGACCTGACCGAGGCGTCGGTCGCCCTGGCCGGGCACGTGGCGGCGAACTGGCCGGGCCGTCCGGCCCCGAAGGTACGGCTGCTGCCGCGCCGGCTGCCGGTGGCCGAGCTGGCGAAGGTGGTCGACCGGTCGGCGCCGGGCCTGCCGATCGGGGTCAACGAGTCGGCGCTCGCCCCGGTCTATTTGGACCTGGCGAACGAGCCGCACCTGACCGTCTTCGGCGACGCCGAGTGCGGCAAGACCAACGTGCTGCGGCTGATCGCCCGGGGCATCGTCGAGCGGTACACCCCGGCCCAGGCCCGGCTGGTGATCGCCGACTACCGGCGCGGCCTGCTCGGTGCGGTGGAGGGCGACCACCTGCTCGACTACGCACCGTCCAACCAGGCGTTCAGCCAGGGGCTCGGGTCGATCCGCAGCGCGCTGCAGAACCGGCTGCCGGGTCCGGACGTGACCACCGCGCAGCTGCGTGACCGGAGCTGGTGGAAGGGGCCGGACCTCTACATCCTGGTCGACGACTACGACCTGGTCGCCTCCGGCGGCAGCAACCCGCTCAGCGCGCTGCACGAGCTGCTGCCGCAGGCCCGGGACATCGGCCTGCACCTGATCGTCACGCGCCGGGTCGGCGGCGTGGCCCGGGCGCTCTACGAGCCGGTGCTGCAGCGGCTGCGCGAGCTGGACTCGCCGGGCCTGCTGATGTCTGGCAACCGGGAGGAGGGCGCCGTCTTCGGCACCCTGCGGCCGAGCCCGCAGCCACCGGGCCGGGGCACGCTGGTGCGCCGGCGCGACGGTCAGCAGCTCATCCAGACCGCCTGGTCGGAGCCGGCCTGATCCGGGCCGCTCCGCGGACTCCCTTGTGGACGGCCGGAGGCCGTTCGGTGTCGCCAATTCCACTGCGGACTCGCGCTATTTGCGGCTTTGGCGGGCTGCGACCGCTTGCCGCCGTGGGTTACCGTCTCATCGAGGATGTCCGTCGGTGGGGTTGGTTGCCTTGCCGCGGGGGAGGGGCGCGGCAGATCCGCCGCCACGAAGATGACGGAAGGGTGTGAAGCATGGCGTTCGAGGTCGAAGCTGCGACTCTCCATACCGCCGCGAGTGACGTGCGGTCCACGCGCAGCGAGGTCGACGGCGAGCTGAAGAAGCTCTGGAACGTGGTCGACGACCTGGCCATCGCCTGGAAGGGGCAGGCGTCCACGGGCTTCCAGCAGCTCATGAATCGCTGGAACGAGGACACCGTCAAGCTGCTGACGGCGATGGACAGCATCGCAGACCTGCTCGACAAGTCGGGTACGACGCACCAGGTCAACGACGAAGAGCAGCAGCAGATGCTGGACAAGTTCCACTCTGCTCTCAACCCGTGATCCGCGCAGGCGAGCAGAGGAGGAACTCATGAGCATCAAGGTTGACTACGCAGTCCTCGAGAGCAGCAACCAGCAGATGCAGGCCATCTCGCGGACCATCGACGAGAAGCTCGACACGCTGCGCTCGATGCTGACCAAGCTCGAGTGGGACGGTCAGGACCGCGCCGCGTACCAGCAGCACCAGGCCCAGTGGGACGCCGCCGTGCGAGACATCAACAAGGTCCTGAACGACATCGGCGCGGCCGTGGGCATCGCGCGCGAGAACTACGTCTCCACCGAGATGAGCAACGCCAAGGTCTGGCAGTGAGATAATCGACCGCTGCGGCTCCGGTCCGGCTCGACCGGACCGGAGCCGCAGTGCGTCACGTGTCGACCGAGGTCCTGGGAGTGCCATGGGTACGGGCAAGCGCCGACCACTGCTGAGTTCCGCCGCCGCCATACTGACGCTGGTCGCCACGGCCGGCGCCGGCCCGCTGGTCGGGCCCGCCCCGGCGCGCGCCGCCGACACCGTACGCGGTCTCCAGTGGTACCTCGACCCGCTGAAGATTCCCCAGGCGCACCGGCTCGCCAAGGGCCGGGGTGTGGTGGTCGCGGTGGTCGACTCCGGCGTCTACGCCGCCCACCCCGACCTGAAGGGCCAGGTGCTGCCGGGCAAGGGGCTCAGCGCCGACGTGGCCGCCGACGGCCGGAGCGATCCGGACGGGCAGAAGGGCCACGGCACGGGCATGGCCGGCGTCATCGCCGGCCGCGGCGGTGGCGTGATGCACGAGCTGGGCATCGCCCCGGAGGCGAAGATCCTGCCGGTCGGCCTCGGCGCGGACGACCGCAACGCCGACATCGCCGCGGGCATCCGGTGGGCCGCGGACCACGGCGCGGACGTGATCAACGTGTCGCTGGTGAACGACTCCCGCAAGCGGGAGCTCTCCGACGCGGTCCGGTACGCGCTGGGCAAGGACGCGGTCGTGGTGGCCGGGGCCGGCAACGTCGAGCAGGGCATGGTCGGCGTGCAGGCGCCGGCCAGCATCCCGGGCGTCGTCGCGGCCGGCGGCACCGGCCGCTCCGGTGGCCTGTGGAGCGGTTCGGCGACCGGCCCCGAGCTGGTGCTGGCCGCGCCCGGGGAGCGGATCATCGCCCCGGCCCCGCCGACGGTCTCGCCGAACGGATACGTCGTCAACGACGGCACCAGCCTCTCCACCGCGATCATCTCCGGGGTGGCCGCCCTGGTCCGGTCGCGCTACCCGGACCTGGACGCGGCCAATGTGGTCAACCGCCTGATCCGCACCGCGCGGGACGCGGGGCCGTCGGGACGGGACCCGCGATTCGGGTTCGGCGTGGTCGACCCGCTCGCGGCGCTGACCCGTTCGGTGCCGCCGGTCTCCGCCAACCCGCTGCTCGAGGCCGCGCCGCCGGCGCCGTCCGCCAGCAGCAGCCGGGACGGCCGCGACGACGAGCCGATGGTCACCTTCGGGCTGGCCAAGGGCGCTGGTCCCGCGCTCGCGACCGGGTTCTGCCTGCTGGTCGTGGCGGGCCTGGTCGTGCTGCTGGTGTGGCTCACCCGGCGCGGCGTGCGCGGCCGGGCGGCGTCCCGCCCGCAGCCGCCGCTCGGTCCGCCG
>NZ_JAEVHJ010000211.1:0-11694 GCF_016802855.1 Micromonospora sp. ATA51
GCGGCAGCGGCTGGCGCCAGCGGCTGGCGCAGGTGCCGGCGGACGCCGACGTGATCGTCTCCCACAAGGACCGGAGGTGGACGCGCCGCGTTCGTGGGGGTCAGGTGGGTTTGGTGGCTTGGAGGGCGAGGATGTCGGGAACCGGGCCGGAGCCGGATTCGGTGACCCGGGTCAGCGTCAGGCCGGCGGTGGTCACCGCGTTGAGCAGGTCGGCCAGCGGGACTGCCAGGCACCCACCCTTGCCCGAACACCATGCGGCGACCAGGCTCGGAAGCTGCGCTCCCGCTCGGCGTACCCGCCGTCGATCACGATCCGCTCGGGGTCGGACCGATCGGCGAACGCGCCGGTGAAGCAGGGGTGCACGCCGACGTGGACGAAGCGCCCGCCCGGGGCGAGGACCCGGGCCGCCTCGGCGATCACCGCCCGGTAGTCCGGCAGGTCGGTGTGGCCCAGCACGCAGGTGACGGCGGGCAGGCGCCCGTCGGCGACGGGCAGCGCGGCGACGTCGGCGCGGGCCACCGGCAGGCGGGCGCGGGCGTGCCGGAGCTGCCCGTCGGAGAGGTCGACGCCGACCGGGTCCCAGCCCAGCCGGCGCAGCTCGGCGGCGTGCACCCCGGTGCCGCAGCAGAGGTCGAGACAGCGGCCGGGGCCGCTGCCCAGCAGCTCGGCGAGCTGCCGGCGGACCCGGTCCATGTAGTCGACGGAGGTGTCGGTGGCGTACTGCTCGTACCAGTCGGCGATCTCGTCGTACGCGGGGGTCGTCGTCATCTCCGCACGTTAGGACCTTCCGGCGGTGGACCGCTGCCCCGCCGCAGCCGATGATCGGCTACCTTCACCGGCATGATCTGGGACGACCTCGACGCCCACCTGGACAAGGTGCCCGGCACCGTCTCCGCGTACGTGGGGCGGCTGGACGCCCGACCGACCTGGACCCGGCAGCCGGACGCCACCCACTACGCCGCCAGCACCATGAAGGCGGCCGTGCTGGTGGCGCTGCACCGGGCCGCCGAGGCCGGCACCCTCGACCTGGACGCGCCGATCCCGGTGCGCAACGCGTTCGACTCCGCGCTGCCGGGCGCGCCCCGGTTCTCCTGCACCCGGGACTACGACAACGACGACGCCGTGTGGGACCGGGTCGGCGGCACCGCGCCGCTGCGCTGGCTCGCCGAGCGGATGATCGTGCGCTCCAGCAACCTGGCCACCAACATCGTGCTCGGCCAGGTCGGGCTGCCGGCCGTGGCGCAGGCATGGGCGCTGGGCGGGGCCCGGCACAGCGTCACCGGCCGGGGCATCGAGGACTTCGCCGCCCGGGAGGCCGGCATCACCAACCTGGTCACCGCCGCCGACCTCGCCGCCCTGCTCGGCGGGCTGGCGGCCGCGTCGACCGTCCGGGCCCGCTCGCCGCCCCGGCGAGCTGCGCCGCGATGCTGGACGTGCTGTTCGCCCAGGAGCACCGGGAGGACCTCGCCGCCGGGCTGCCCGAGGGCACTCGGATCGCGCACAAGAACGGCTGGGTACGCGGGATACGGCACGGCGCCGGGGTGGTCTTCCCGACCGACGCCCCGCCGTACGCGATCGTCGTCTGCACCACCACCGACCTGGCCGACGGCGGGCCGAGCGGCGAGGAGGTCGAGGACGACGCCTGCCGCCTGATCGCCGACATCTCCGCCCGCGTCTGGGACGCCCGCCACACCCTGGCCGACGCTGCCTGACGCCCCCGCCGGCCGGAACGGTCCCGCCCCGGCGGGACGCCTCAGTCGAGCAGGTTGTCCCGCAGCGCGGCGACCACCTCGTCGGTCACGCCCAGCCCGTCGCGCAGGTACGCCCCGAGCGAGCCGTGCACCCGCCGCACCTCGTCGTACGCGGCGTCGAGGTACTCCGCCCGCACCTCCAGCAGCGGCCGGGCCGTCGCCGGGTGCAACTCCGGCTGCCGCCGGGTCATCGCGGCCAGCAGCACCTCGCGCAGGCTCTCGGTCAGCTCGTTGTGCCGCAGGTAGTCCGCCCGGATCGTCGCCTCGTCCACCCCGAGCGCGGTGAGCAGGACGACGGCCAGCCAGCCGGTGCGGTCCTTGCCGGCCGAACAGTGGAACAGCAGGGGCAGGTTCCGCTCCTCGGCCGCCAGCCGCACCGCCGCCCCGAACCCGGCCCGGGCCGCCTCCCCGGTGACGAACCACCGGTAGATCCGCGCCATCGCCGCCGGCATGCCCTCGCGGGCCAGCTCGTCGTACGCGTCCAGGTCGTGGCCGAGCAGCACCGCCGAGACGTACGTGAAGACCGGGTGCGCCGGGTCGTACACCGGCAGGTGCACCACCCGGGGCTCGCCGACCACGCGGTCCGGCGGGGCGACCTCCTGCTCGGCGGCGCCCCGCAGGTCCACCACGCAGGCCGGCGCCAGCTTGCCCAGCACCGGCAGGTCCTCGTCGGTCAACCGGCCCAGCGCCGCGGTGCGGATCAGCCGGCCGGCCCGCACCCGCCGCCCGTCCGCCGCGGGCAGGCCGCCCAGATCACGGGCGTTCGGCGCGCCCACCAGTTGCCAGTCCCGCTGCACCATCCGGCCTCCCCTGTTCGCGCCCGCCTGCATATAGGGTGCCGCACATGACGATCGCCGCGGTACGCACCCACCGGCTTTCCGCCCCGTTACACACCCCGTTCGTCACCGCGCTGCGCCGAACCACCACCGTGGACACCCTGGTCGTCGAGGTGATCGACGACGACGGGCGGTCCGGTTTCGGCGAGGCGCCGCAGGTCTGGCAGGTGACCGGCGCGTCCATCGCCGGCGCGGAGGCGTGCGTCCGGGAGATGATCGTGCCGGCCCTGCTCGGGCGGGACGCCGACGACCTGGTGGCCCGGTGCGCCGAGGTGCAACGGGCGGTGGCCGGCAACGAGTCCGCCAAGGGCGCCGTCGACGTGGCGCTGCATGACCTGGCCGCCCGGCGGCTCGGCGTACCGCTGGTCCGGTTGCTCGGCGGCACCACCCGGCGGGTCCCGACGGACGTCACCCTGGCCGCCGGCGACGCGATGGACCTGGCCAACGCGGCCAAGCAGCGCCGGGCCGAGGGGTTCGACGTGCTCAAGCTGAAGGTCGGCACCGACGCCAGCGGGGACCTGGACCGGGTACGCGCGGTCCGTTCCGCGGTGGGGCCGGGGGTGCGGATCCGGCTGGACGCGAACCAGGGTTGGACGCCGCGCGAGGCGGTCCGGGTGATCCGCGGCATCGAGGACGCCGGCCTCGACGTCGAGCTGGTCGAGCAGCCCGTCGCCCGCTGGGACCTGGACGGGCTGGCCTGGGTCAGCGACCGCGTCGACCTGCCGATCCTCGCCGACGAGTCGGTCTTCGACGTGCGCGACCTGGTCGAGGTGATCCGCCGCCGGGCGGCCGACATGGTGAACGTCAAGCTCGCCAAGTGCGGCGGCCTGCACCCGGCCCGCACGCTGCTCGACCTGGCCGCCGCGCACGGGATGGGCACGATCGTCGGCTCGATGATGGAGAGTCAGATCGGCGTGGGCGCCGCGGCCAGCCTGGTCGCGGCCTACGGCACCACGGCGGTGTCGGACCTGGACGCCGCCTGGTGGCTGGCCTGGTCACCGGTGCGGGACGGGATCCGGTACGACGGCGCCACCGTCGTGCTGCCGGACGCCCCCGGTCTCGGTGTCACCTCGGTGGCGACTGAAGCAAAGATGCAGACCCGCAGTTGATGGCCGTTGGAATCTTTCATAGGGTCGCGGGAGACAGCGGCGCGAGGTGGGGGTGGACGTGGAGCTGCAACCGGGCCGCGAGGCCGTCGTCCGGGTCCCGGTGGCGACCCTCTGGGCCGCCCCCGAGGCGGTCCGGCCGGTCGACGGCCCCGCCCTCGCCGGCGACCCGGACGTCCCGGCCTGGATCGCCGGCCTCGACCACGACCAGCAGGTCGGCGACTGCGTGCTCAGCCAACTGCTGCTCGGTGAGCGGGTGCTCGTCACCGAGCTGCGCGCCGACGGCTGGGCGCACGTGGTCGCCGTCGAGCAGCCGGCCGCGCAGCTCGACCCGCGCGGCTACCCGGGCTGGCTGCCCGCCGCCCAGCTGGCTCCGCTCCGGCCCGAACGGCAGCGGTCCCCGCAGTTCGTGGTCGACGCCCTCGCCACCGACCTGCACGCCACGCCCGGCGGCCCGCCGGCGCTGACCGGGGTGGGGCTCGGCACCCGACTGTTCCGGGCCGGACCGCTCTTCGACGGCTGGCTGCCGTGCCACGTTCCCGGTCGCGTCGACCCGCTCTGGGTCGCCGAGACCGACGTGGTCCCGCTCCCGCAGGAGCGGCCGGAGGCCAAGGAGGCCCTGCCCGTCGCCGACCGCCTCCGCGGCCTCGTCTACATCTGGGGCGGCCTCTCCAGCCACGGCATCGACTGCTCCGGTCTGGTGCGCCTGGCCTGGCGCCGGTTCGGGTTGACGCTCCCCCGGGACGCCCACGCCCAGGCCGGGGCGACCACCCCGCTGGCGCTCGGCGACGAACGCCCCGGCGATCTCTACTTCTTCGCCCGGCCCGGCCGCCAGATCCACCACGTCGGCATCGTCAGCACCGAGCCGCACGGCGACGACCGGCGGATGCTGCACGCCTGCTACCTCCAGCGCCGGGTGGTCGAGGAGCGGCTTCCCCCCGACCGGGAGGCCACCCTGGTGGGCGCGCACCGCGTCTGACCCGTACGCGGAAAAGGGGCGCTCCCGACGACCGAAGCGCCCCTTTCCTCGACTGCGGGCTCAGCGCCGGGCTGCGGCCAGCTCGCGGCGTCGGTCCCGGGACGACTTGACCAGGCTCGCCGCGGTGGCCACGGCCAGCGTGCCGAGGATGACCGTCAGGGAGAGCCAGATCGGGATGTGCGGAGCCCAGCCGACGTGCCGGCCGCCGTTGACGAACGGCAGGTTGTTGTCGGCGAGGGCCTCCAGCACCAGCTTCACCCCGATGAAGCCGAGCACCACGGCCAGGCCGTAGCTGAGGTAGATCAGCCGGTCCAGCAACCCGCCGAGCAGGAAGTAGAGCTGTCGCAGCCCCATCAGCGCGAAGACGTTCGCGGTGAAGACCAGGTACGGCTGCTGGGTGATGCCGAAGATCGCGGGAATCGAGTCGAGGGCGAAGATCAGGTCGGTGGTGCCGATCGCGATCATCACGATCAGCATCGGGGTGAAGAGCCGCCGGCCGTTCTCGTGGGTGGTCATCTTCGCGCCGTCGAAGTCCCGGGAGATCGGCAGCGCCTTGCGGCTCCACCGGATCAGCAGGTTCTCGCTGAACTCGTCCTCGTCCGGCTCGCCCTGCCGGGCCAGGTTGACCGCGGTGTAGATCAGGAACGCGCCGAAGATGTAGAAGACCCAGGAGAACTGGGCGATCAGCGCGGCGCCGGCGGCGATGAAGCCGCCCCGCATGACCAGTGCCAGCACGATGCCGACGAGCAGCACCTTCTGCTGGTACTGCCGGGGCACCCCGAACCGGGCCATGATGATCACGAAGACGAAGAGGTTGTCCACCGAGAGGCTGTACTCGGTGAGCCACCCGGTGTAGAACTGGCCGGCCGCGCTGGGGCCGGAGGTGAGCCAGAGGCCGGCCCCGAAGAGCAGGGCCAACCCGACGTAGAAGCCGACCCAGAGGCTCGACTCCCGCACACTGGGCTCGTGGGGGCGCCGACCGATGATGAAGAGGTCGACGAGCAGGACCGCCGTCATCGCGACGAGAGTCCCGGCCCACACCCATCCGGACACGTTCAATTCCATCCTCCGGCAGACACGCAGCGTCGGGCACACCGTACGCCGGGTGAGGGGCCGGGGTGCGTCGACGCTGACTCTGGTGACTGTCGGAGGTCTCTTCCGCCACCGACCCGGTGACGGGCCACTGACCGACGGAGCCGGGTCGTGCCGCCAGGGTCGGCGGCCGTCCGTGCTGACGACTCCGTCGCGGGGGAATACTCCCCTCCTCGGCCGCCATTCTTCACCATCCGGGGTGGCCGGCGCATCTCCGGCGGCCCCGATTGACGATGGGATCACTTTTCGGCGTGCCGCGGGCCGCGCCCGCTACGGCATCCTAGGAGGCTAGGTGTGCCTTCGGAAGGCGCGCAGCGGGCGCCTCAGGAGGCGGGCTGGAGCGGGTCGGCGAGCGGCCAGCCGGCCGCCAGCAGGGCGTCGCAGGCCGCCACCGCCGTGGCCAGCCGCTCGGCGTGCCGCCCACGCAGCTCCACCACCGGCACCCCGCAGTCGGCCAGTTCCGCCCGGAACCGCCCCGTCATCCAGGCCCGCAGGTGCTCCCCGTCGCGCAGCCCGTCGTCGTCGAACGGGACGCCCTCATGGTCGGTGAGCAGGTACAGCGCCGGCCGGCGGGCCGCCGCCCGGACCACCGGCGAGGCGGAGCCGAGGTACCGCTCCTCCCAGACCGCGGTGGCCCGGGCGTCGGTGTCGCAGAACAGCAGCGGCCCGCTGGTCCGGGCCACCGCGTCTTCGGCGGCCTGCTGCAAGACCCCTGCCCCCACGCGGCACGGGCGGCGTGCGAGGCTTCGGGAATGGTTCTTGAGGTCGCGCTGATCGACGTAACGCCCGGGCACGAGGACGCCTTCGCCGCCACGTACGCGCAGGCGTACCCGATCCTCACCGGCACGGAGGGCTGCCGCTCGGCCCGGATGACCCGGGGCGTCGAGTCCCCCTCCCGGTTCGTGCTGCTGGTCGAATGGGACTCGGTCGAGGCGCACGACGTCAACTTCCGGCAGAGCGACCGGTTCCCGCAGTGGCGCGCGCTGATCGGCCCGCACTTCGCCGGCCCGCCCCTGGTCGAGCACTTCGTCGACGTGCCGGCCTGACCTGTCGTACCCCCCGGTTAGCGTGCGTGCGACGCGCCGGCCGCCGGTCCCGACGGCATCGGGGGCGCCGGGCCCGGTGGCCGCGCGCCGACACCCCGTGCGGGGTTGCCAGTGACCGGTCCGGGCCGGGTCAGCGGCCGTTCGGGACGTCCGGCGCGGCGCGGGGGCGCGGCACCACCGGCTGCTCGGCCCACCGGGCCAGCAGCTCCGCCGTCTCGTCGGCCGGCAGCGCGACCGCGAGCAACCACTCGACCAGCCGCTCGTACCGGGTCACCTCGGTATCGGTCACCAGGCGCAGGTCGCTGGTGAGCGTCTCCACCAGCACGGTCCGCGGATCGGCCGGGTCCGGGAACGCGTAGTGCGAGAACCCGGTCAACGGGTGGATGCCGCCGTGGAGCGCGGCGTCCCGCGCCACCAGCCGGATGGTGACGTTCGGCCGGTCGGCGAGGGCCATCAGGTGCCGCAGCTGATCTCGCCAGACCTCGACCGGCGTGCCGCCGCGGTCACAGGCCCGCTCGTCGAGCAGCGCGGTGTAGTCGGGTGGGTCCGCCCGGCGCAGCACCTCCTGCCGCGCGAGCCGGGCCCGCACGTCGGCCTCGACGTCCACCTCGTCGTCGAGCAGCGCGCCGGCGGTCACCCGCAGGCGCGCGTACGCCGGGGTCTGGAGCAGCCCGGGCACCACGGCGGGCTGGTACTCCACGAGGCGGGCGACGCCCGCTTCCAACTCCGCGTACGCCCGCTGCCGCTCCCCCATCTCGCCGAGCGCCTTCGACCAGCCGCGGCCGGTCGCCGCGTCCCGGGCGATGACGATGAGCGCCTCCCGCTGGCTCGGCGGCACCGCGTAGACGTCGAGCAGGTCGAGCACGTCGGCCAGGTCCGGCCGGCTCTGCCCCAGCTCGATGCGGGACAACTTGGACGTGGACGCCCAGCCGAGCCGGCCGCAGACCTGCTCCAGGGTGAGCGACTCCCGGTGACGCAGCCGGCGCAGCTCGGCACCGAGCCGCACCCGCCGGATGACAGGACTTGCTGACAACGGCATTCCAGCCTCCCACCGACGGAGAGTACGCACGGCCGTCACTCAGGGCAATACCTCCCTTGCGGAGTGCGACCGGCGGTCGGGTGCGCGGCATGGGATCGGCCCCGGGCCGCATCGGCGACCCGGGGCCACGGCGGACGCCTCCAGCCCTTCCCGGTGCTCGACCCGCCCCGCCTCGGTCTCGGCCGGATCAGGGCCGGTAGCTGCCGAACGACCAGACGTGGCCGGCGAGGTCGCGGGCGGCGTAGTCGCGGGAGCCGTAGTCGGTGTCGAAGGGTTCCCGGACGATCTCGGCGCCCGCGGCGCGGGCGCGCGCGCAGTGCGCGTCGACATCGTCGAGCGCGACGTAGACCGACCAGTCGTCGTCGGCCGGTCGGGGCCGCGGCCCGGACCGCTCGCCGAGCATGATCATGCCGGTGTCCAGGGTGAGCTCGGCGTGCGCCACCGAGCCGTCCGGGGCCTCGTGCACCGCGTGGACAGTGAAACCGAACGCGGTGCAGAGCCAGTCGATGGCGGCGCGGGCATCGGGATACCTGAAGATCGGATAGATGGTTCGCATTCCGCCAGTGTGCGCCCCGCCGGTCACCCCGGATTGGACGAATGTGACCTGGCCAGGCTGGCCGGGGTCGCCCCGGCGAACTCCCGGAACTCGCGGATCAGGTGGGACTGGTCGCAGTAGCCGTGGCGGACGGCCAGCTCGGCCGCGCCAGCCGCGACGCCCTCGCCCGCCTGCCGGTCGCCGGTCAGCGCCGCGTGCGCCGCCGCGAACCGGAGCAGCCGGGCGGTGGTCTTCGGGGGGAGCCCCACCTCGCGCCGGAACACGGTGGCCAGGTGACGGCGGCTCCAGCCGAGCTCCTCGGCGAGCGGGCCGACGCCCACCCGCCCGGCACTGCCGGCCAGCCGTCGCCACGCCCACTCCAGCCGGGGATCGACCTGCTCGGCGGCGGCCAGCCGAGCGGCCAGGGCGGCGTCGAGCAGGTGGAACCGACCGGGCCAGTCGGGCGTCTCGGCGAGCCGGCACCGGAGCCGGTCCAGCCACCCGCCGGGCAACCGCTCCACCGCCACCGCCCGGTTGGCCAGCTCGCCCAGCGGCACGCCCAGGATCCGGCGGGCCGCCAGCGGCGCCAGCAGCAGCTCCACCCCGGTGCCCACCCCGACCGTGCGGGTCAGGCAGTACGCGTCGAAGGTGCCGGCCACGAAGGAGTCCACCTGGTACGCACCACGCTCTGCGCAGCGCGGGTCGACAACGTCCAGCGGCGCGCCCCAGCCGAGGATGAGCACCACGAAGGCCCCGGCCGCCTGCCGGCGTACCAGCGGCAACTCCGCCCGCTCGCGGTAGCCGACGTAGCGGTCGACGAACGGCCGCAGCCGGACGTCGGGCCGACCGACGACGACCTCGAAAGTCCCCATCCCCGGCCTCCGTCCGTCACCTCACGCCGGCGGCGTCCATCCCCCGCAGTTCCTTCTTGAGGTCGGAGACCTCGTCGCGGATCCGGGCCGCCAGCTCGAACTGCAGCTCGCGCGCGGCGGCCAGCATCTGGTCGTTGAGCTCCTGGATCAGGTTCGCCAGGTCGGCCCGGGCCATCCCCTCCCGCGAGGGGGTGGCGGCGCCGGCCCGACTGCGGCTGCGGGTCTCCTTGACCGGCGCCTTGCCCCGGGAGAGCTGCCGCGCCGCGCCGCCGACCCGGCTGTTCTCCGTGTCCTCGGCCTCGCGGTAGATGTCGTCGAGGATGTCGTGGATCTTCTTGCGCAGCGGCTCGGGGCTGATCCCGTGCGCCTCGTTGTGCGCGACCTGCTTGGCCCGCCGCCGGTTCGTCTCGTCGATCGCGCCCGCCATCGACGGGGTGATCTTGTCGGCGTACATGTGCACCTGGCCGCTGACGTTACGCGCGGCACGGCCGATGGTCTGGATCAGCGACCGGCCGCTGCGCAGGAAGCCCTCCTTGTCGGCGTCTAGGATCGCGACCAGCGACACCTCGGGCAGGTCGAGGCCCTCGCGCAGCAGGTTGATGCCGACCAGCACGTCGTAGTCGCCCTTGCGCAGCTCGCGCAGCAGCTCGACCCGGCGCAGCGTGTCGACCTCGGAGTGCAGGTAGCGCACCCGGATGCCGTTCTCCAGGAGGTAGTCCGAGAGGTCCTCGGCCATCTTCTTGGTCAGCGTGGTGACCAGCACCCGCTCGTCCCGCTCGGTGCGCAGCTTGATCTCGTGCATCAGGTCGTCGATCTGCCCCTTGGTGGGCTTCACGATGACCTCGGGGTCGATCAGGCCGGTCGGGCGGATGACCTGCTCGACGAACTCACCCTGGGCCTGCTCCAGCTCCCACGGGCCCGGGGTGGCGGAGAGGAAGACCATCTGGCCGACCCGCTCCAGGAACTCGTCGAAGCGCAGCGGCCGGTTATCGGCCGCGCTCGGCAGCCGGAAGCCGTGGTCGATGAGCATCCGCTTGCGGGACGCGTCGCCCTCGTACATGCCGCCGATCTGCGGGATGGTCACGTGCGACTCGTCGACCACGGTGAGGAAGTCGTCCGGGAAGTAGTCGAGCAGGCAGTGCGGCGGGCTGCCGGGCAGCCGGCCGTCGATGTGCATGGAGTAGTTCTCGATGCCGGAGCAGAAGCCGACCTGGCGCATCATCTCGATGTCGTACGTGGTGCGCATCCGCAGCCGCTGCGCCTCCAGCAGCTTGCCCTGCCGCTCCAGCTCGGCCAGCCGCTCGCCCAGCTCGACCTCGATGTCGCGGACCGCCCGCTCCATCCGCTCCGGGCCGGCCGCGTAGTGGGTGGCCGGGAAGATCAGCAGGTGGTCGACCTCCCGGACCACGTCGCCGGTGAGCGGGTTGAGGTAGTAGAGCTTCTCCACCTCGTCGCCGAAGAACTCAATCCGCAGCGCCAGCTCCTCGTACGCCGGGATGATCTCCAGCGTGTCGCCGCGGACCCGGAAGGTGCCCCGCTGGAAGGCCATGTCGTTGCGGGTGTACTGGATGTCGACCAGCCGGCGCAGCAGCTTGTCCCGCTCGATCTCCTGACCGACGGCGACCCGGACGGCCCGCTCGAGGTATTCCTCGGGGGTGCCCAGGCCGTAGATCGCCGAGACCGTCGCCACCACGATCGTGTCGCGCCGGGTGAGCAGCGACATGGTCGCCTTGTGCCGCAGCCGCTCGACCTCCTCGTTGATCGAGGAGTCCTTCTCGATGTAGGTGTCGGTCTGCGGAATGTACGCCTCGGGCTGGTAGTAGTCGTAGTAGGAGACGAAATACTCCACCGCGTTGTGCGGGAGCAGCTCGCTGAACTCCTTGGCCAGCTGGGCGCAGAGGGTCTTGTTGGGGGCGAGCACCAGGGTCGGCCGCTGCAGCCGCTCGACCAGCCACGCCGTGGTGGCGCTCTTGCCGGTGCCGGTCGCGCCGAGAAGCACCGTGTTGCGGTCGCCGCGCCGGACCCGGCGCTCAAGATCGTCGATGGCTGCCGGCTGGTCGCCGGCCGGCTGGAACTCGCTGACGACCTGGAAGCGGCCGTCGAGCCGGGGAATGTCGAGCGCCATGACCACAACGGTACGCCGCAGGTCCGACACTTCCCGGCCGACCACGGAGGGTCCGTGATCGGCTTCGATATTCCCATTGTGTGCCACATCTCACGCGGCTAGGCTCTTCACGTAGGCCGCTCGCGGCGGCCGACCGGGCCGGCGGCCCCCTCAGGGGACGGCCGCCCCCGGCACCGAGGGTCGCAGCACCCGGACATCACGGCGTGCGCATCCGACGTGGTCGCGCTGGAGGCGCTCGAGCCGGCGCCGCGAGCGCCCCTGCTCGTCACCCGAGTCCGGCAGCCGCGTTCTCCACGTGTGGAGAGCTCTCCCG
>NZ_JAEVHJ010000212.1:0-11634 GCF_016802855.1 Micromonospora sp. ATA51
CCCCCACCGGCGGCGGCGGGAACCTGGTGCCGCCGCTGCCACGGCTGCTGTCGCCGACTACCAGCCCGTCGCTGCTGCCGCCGCGGCCGGGCCTGCCCCTGCCCCTGCCCACCAGCGGCCTGCTCGGCTGACCGCCTGCCGCCGGTCCGGCGCACCGGCTCGCCGGCCCCGAGGATGGTGGAGTGCGTGGCGGCACCGGACCGGACCCGTGACGCCGCCCGACGCTGTCCCGGGACGGCGCGCCCGCTCTCGGTTAGTGTGCTGCCGGTGAGCAGCGCGACGACGGCGGCGGGCCGGACCCACCGCGCAGGCCGGCCCTCGCGGATGACGACGAGCCGCCGGCTGAGCGTCATGATGCTGGCGATGAGCGTGCTGGTGCTGACCGGCGGCGCGGTCGGGGCGGCGGCCCTGTCGCACACCGCGGCGGTGTCCAACCGGCTGGCGGACCGGATCTCCCCGGCCCGCGCCGCCGTCGGCCGGCTGGAGAGCGGCCTGCTGGAGCAGGTGGCGGCCGTGCGGGGGTACGTGACCACCGGTAACCCGGAGCTGCTGCGCCCGTACGAGGCGGGGGTGGCGGCCGAGCGCGCGACGGTGGACCGGACCCGCGGCCTGCTCGCCGACGAGCGGACGCGCGGCGCGAGCTGGACGACGCGATCCGGCTGGCCGACCGATGGCGGACGGAGTTCGCCACCCGGCTGATCGGGGCGCGGCGCGCCGGGACGCCGCCGGAGCAGCTGGCCCCCGTGGTGGAGCGCGGCCGGCTCGCCTTCGACGCCGCCCGCGCCGCGCTGACCGCCCTGGAGGGCCGGCTCGACCGGGTGCAGGCGGCCGGGCGCCGGAACCTGGACGACGCCCGGGCGGTGCGCGACGTGCTCTTCGTGGCGATCCTGGGGGCGCTGCTGCTGTCCAGCGTCGTCATCTCGGTGCTGGTCCGCGCCGCGGTGCTGCGCCCGCTGGGCCGACTGGGCGCCTCGGTGCGGCACGTCGCCAACGGCGAATTCGACCACCGGCTGCGGCCGGAGGGACCGGCGGACATCGCCCGGCTGACCGCGGACGTGGAGACCATGCGGCGGCGAGTGGTGGACGCGCTGATGACCAGCCGGCGGGACCGGGACGCGCTGGAGCAGCAGGCCGCCGAGCTGCGCCGCTCCAACGAGGACCTGGAGCAGTTCGCCTACGTCGCCTCGCACGACCTGCAGGGGCCGCTGCGCAAGGTGGCGTCGTTCTGCCAGATGCTCCAGCGCCGGTACGACGACCAGCTCGACGACCGGGCCCGGCAGTACATCAGCTACGCGGTCGACGGGGCGACCCGGATGCAGGACCTGATCAACGAACTGCTGGCGTTCTCCCGGATCGGGCGGGTCTACAGCGACGACCGGGAGGTGGACCTCGCGGAGGTCTTCGCCCGGGCCGAGTCGGACCTGTCCGGGCCGATCGCCGAGGCGGACGCCGAGGTCGTCGCCGATCCGCTGCCGGTGGTGCACGGCGACCCGACCCTGCTCACGATGCTCTGGCAGAACCTGCTCGGCAACGCGGTGAAGTTCCGCAGCCCCGACCGGACGCCCCGGATCCGGGTCACGGTGGCGGAGGACGCGACCGGCTGGACGTTCGGCGTGGCGGACAACGGCATCGGCATCGACCCGCGGTACGCGGACAAGATCTTCCTCATCTTCCAGCGGCTGCACCCGCGCGGCAGCTACGACGGCACCGGCATCGGGCTGGCGATCTGCAAGAAGATCGTCGAGTACCACGGCGGCACGCTGGTGCTGGACGACAGCGACACCGAGGGCGCCCGGTTCACCTTCACGCTGCCGAAGCCGGCCGCCGCGGTCGTACCGGAGCAGGCGGGCGAGCGGGCGCCGGCGGTCCCGGCCTGAGGGCGGAACCACCGGCGGCTCAGGCGGCGGGGTATACAGACAGCCGGTATACGCTGTCCCGTCAGTCGGTGGGCCGGCCGCGCCGCCCGTCGCCGTCGGCCGCCGCCGCGGCGACGTTCTCCGTGACCGGGCCGAGCACCGGGCCGACCGGCGTCGCCTGCTCCCGCGGGCCCGGCCCGCCGGACACCCCCGGCTCCCGGCTGCCGCCCCGGCCGGCGGACGGCGCCGCCTCCCGCGAACCGCGGGCCACCTCGTCGAAGAAGCGCAGCAGCTCCACCGGGAACGGCATGACCAGGGTGCTGTTCTTCTCCGCCGCCACGTCCACCACCGTCTGCAACAGCCGCAACTGGTACGCCCCCGGCGTGTCCGCCATCGCCCGGGACGCGTCGGCGAGCCGGCGGGACGCCTGGAACTCGCCGTCGGCGGCGATCACCCGGGCCCGGCGTTCCCGCTCCGCCTCGGCCTGGCGGGACATCGACCGCTTCATCCCCTCGGGCAGCGACACGTCCTTCACCTCGACCCGTTCGATCAGCAGGCCCCACGGCTTCTCGGTGGGCGCGTCGATCACCGACTTCAGCTCGGCGTTGATCCGGTCCCGGTCGCGCAGCAGGGTGTCGAGGTCGGCCTTGCCGATCACCGACCGGAGCGCCGTCTGGGCCACCTGGAGCACCGCCGACGGGTAGTCCCGCACGTTGACCAGCACCTTCACCGGGTCGACCACCCGGTAGTAGACGACCGCGTCGACGGTGAGGGTGACGTTGTCCCGGGTGATGACGCCCTGCGCGGGCACGCCGATCACCGTGGTCTGCATGCTGACCCGGACCATCCGGTCGACGACCGGGATGATCAGGTGGAAACCGGGCTGACGGATCCGGTCCAGCACCCGGCCGAAGCGGAACACGACACCGCGCTGGTACTGCTGCACGAGCCGGACGCTCAGCGCCAGCACGATCACCACGATCGCGACGATGATGACCAGCGCGACGACGGCGGCGGCTCCCATGGTCCCCCTCGATCCCGGAGGCGCCCGCCTCCCGGCGCCGCGCCTACCCGTTCCGGGAGCGTTCACTCCTCGCGTTCGCCAAGGAGTTCGGCGCGGGCGACGCCCTGATGTCTCACGCTTAGGCGGTGAAAGAACCTAGTCGTGAACCAGGAAGGTCAACACGGTTCGGCATGAAGCGCGAGCCTGCGAGGGTCGTGGCCTTCAGCGATGCGGTCATCGCCATCGCCGTCACTCTGCTCGTCCTCGAGATCCGTCCGCCGCAGGACACCCGGCACCTGTTTCACGGTCTCGCCACGCTCTGGCCATCTTACCTGGCTTACGTCGTCACCTTCATGTTGATCGGGCAGGTGTGGGCCAATCATCACGTCATGTTCGACCACATCCGTCATGCCGACCGGGTGGTGCTGTTTCTGAACACCGGTGCTGCTGATGGACATCGCGTTCCTGCCGTTCGCCGCCTCCGTTTTGGCCAAGGCGTTCCGTGAGGGACAGGGAGAACGCACTGCCGTCGTCTTCCACGGCATCGCGTTCGAATTGGCAGCCATCTTATTCAACGCTATCTGGGAGTACACGCGTCATAGTCGCCGGCTGCTCGCCACCACCATCGATTCCGCTGGTGCGCGAGCCATCAGCCGGCGCTTCCGGCTCGCCCTTGCCTGGATCGCCACCGGAACCCTGCTGGGCGCCCTGCTTCCCGCTCTCGGCGTGGCTGTGATCGCCGCATTCATTCCCTTCTACTGGCTGCCGATCTCGGGCGAGATCCCCGGTACAGAGCCGCAGCACGACGGTGGCGGTCAGGCGTGACCAGGATCAGAGGCGGCGGGCCGGCGGTATGTCGCGGGTCTGCATTCGGGAAAGGAACCAGGCCGGGTTGCTCGCCCCCAGGAGCGCCCCGTCCCTCCCCCGGACCTGGGTGCGGACGTAGCTGCCGTCGCCTGTTGTCACCCGCAGGTCGTACCAGCCCTGCCTAAGCTGCCGGCCGGAGATCCGGGTGGTGCGAGTCGCCGGGGTCAGGTCACGGATGCCGGCCAGGTCGACCGTCCCGATGACGGCCTCCAGGGACGCGCCGGCGGGCAGGTCGGTGGCGAGCAGACGTACCGTCAGCTCCGACGCGTCGGTGACGGCGACCGCCCCCATCGCCGTCCGGCCGTCGACCTCGAGGTCCAGCGCGCCCCGGTAGCGGGCCAGGTCGGTGAACCAGGCCTGGCCGGCGCGCAGCGCGGCCACCAGGTCGTCCCGGTCGGTGGACGACGCCCAGACGTACGTGATGTGCCGGTCGCCGCGGCCCCGCCAGTCGGTGCCGTCGTGGTCGTCGGTGACCCCGACGGCGGTGAAGAAGACGGCGTTGCGGGCGGCGACGTCGAGCGCCCACAGGTGGTCGTCGACGGGACCGCGACCGATCTCGACCAGGTCGGCGCCGAGGTTGTTCCGTTCCACCATCAGCCGGGCCAGCGACTGGCGGCTCTCCACGTCGAGCGGGTGGTTCCAGCAGACCACGCCGCCGTGCGAGTGCAAGAAGTCGATCATCCGCTCGGTGCGGGTCACGTCGTTGTCCCGGTACGGCGGCGACGGGAACTCCGGCAGGGTCTGGTCGCCGCCGAACCAGTTGAGGTGCCGCACCAGCGACACCTCGTACGCCCGATGGTGCGTGACCTCCGGGTAAGCGCCGTCGTACGCACGCAGCACCTCGGTCCGGAGGTCCTCGCCGGCCTGCCCGGCGCGGCGGGTCCGGTCGAAGGCCAGCCGGTCGACGACGAAGCTGCCGCGCGCGGACGCGACGCTGACGCCGAGGCGCAGACCGCGCAGGGAGTTGTCCCCGGCGACCAGGTCGGGCCAGAGCCGCCGGACGTCCGCCAGCAGCGGGAGGCTGTGCCGCCGCCACTGCCCGGGCGGGGCGGGCAGGTCAACGGTACCGACCAGGCCGTCGGTCGAGTGACCGGCGCGTCCGGCGGCGATGCGGTAGCGCAGGATGTGCTGGCCGGCGGGCCTGCCGCCGCGGGCGGGGTGGTGCGACAGGGCGATCTCGACGAGCAGCACCGCGGCCGGCCCGGACGTCTCCGGCAGCACGTCGAGGTGCAGTGTGGTGTCGGAGATGTTGCCGGTGTGCGTCCAGTTCCAGGCCTGACCGGCGTACCAGAGGATGCCCGCGCCGGTGGCGGTGAGGCGCAGGGCCTTCGCCGGGTCCTCGGTGCCGTGCGGGCTGTCGACGAAGTCGGCGGCCGACGTGGTCAGCCGCCCCTCGGTGGACGCCTTCCACGTCCAGGCCAGCCCGCCCTCGAGTTCCTCCGCGCCGTCGAAGTGCACCATCCGGCGGTGGTCGTGCGCGGCGACCCGGAAGTCGTGGTCGGTCCACCAGATGACGTCGACGTCGTTGCGGCGGGCCTGGTCGAGGTGGGCGGCGTAGCTGGCGATGCCCTCGCTGAACGAGGCGTGGATGTGCATCGCCATGCTGACCGGCCGGCGGCCGTGCGGCGGGAACGGCAGCGGTGGCGGGTCGGCGGTGGCGGCGAGGCTGACGGGAACGCCGACGCCGGCGACGGCGAGGCCCCCGGCGGCGACGAGCAGGCCGCGCCGGTTGAGCCGTGGCTGTCCCTCGCCCATTCCCGCTCCCATCCTGCCCGTCGGTGGGGTCAGCGTACGGTCGACCTGCTCGGGCTCGGTGGTGGCGGGTCAGGCCGCGTAGCGGGCGGCCAGGTCGACGACGCGGCGGGCGGCGGCCACCATCGCCCGGTCGGCGAACCGGCCGTCGGGCAGCACCACCGTGCCCGAGTCGCGGGCCTGCGCGTCGGCGACCGCGGCGAGGAGTTCCCGGGCCCGGCCACCTCGCGCTCGGCCGGGCGGAACGCCTCGGCGATCACCGGGAGCTGGCGCGGGTGGATCGCGGCGCGGCCGAGGAAGCCGAGCCGCCGACCGGCCGCGCAGGAGGCGGCCAGCCCGTCGAGGTCGGCGACGTTGGCGTAGACCGACATGGCGGGCGGCGGCAGGCCGGCCGCGCGGGCCGCGACCACGACGCGGCCGCGTGCCCAGAGCAGGCCGTCGTCGTCGGCGACGCCCAGGTCCGAGCGCAGGTCGCCTCGCCGAGCCCGAGCGAGGCCACCGCCGGGTGCGCACCCGCGATGTCGTACGCGGCCTCCAGCCCGACGGCGGACTCGATCAGCGGGTGCAGCGGGGTGTCGACGCGGGCGCGAGCGCGGCGACGGTCGCCGGGGACTCCACCTTGGGCAGCCGCAGCCCGGCCAGCCCGGGCGCGCCGGCGACCGCGGCCAGGTCGCCGTCCACGTCCGGGCCGGCCAGCTCGTTGACGCGGACCTGCACGGGCACCGCCTGCGGCTCGCTGAGGAACTCGGCGACCGCCTCCCGGGCGTACGCCTTGCGCCCGGCCACCACGGCGTCCTCCAGGTCGAGGATCACCGCGTCGGCGCCCGAGGCGACGGCCTTGGCGAACCGGTCCGGCCGGTCGCCGGGCACGTAGAGCCAGGTGAGCAGCATCAGATCACCCCGCGCTCGCGCAGCGCGGCCAACTCGTCGTCGGTGACGCCGAGCGCCCGGAACACCTCGTCGGTGTCCTGGCCGTGCCCCCGACCGGCGTGCCGGATCTCCCCGGGGCTGGCGGACATCCGGAACGGCACGTTCTGCATGCGTACCTCGCCGAGGTCCTCGTCGGGGACGGTGACGACGGTGCCCAACGCCGCGTACTGCGGGTCGGCGAGGATGTCGCGGACGTCGTAGACGGGAGCGACGGCGGCCTGCGCGGCCTCGAACGCGGCCACGACCTCGTCCCGGTCGCGTTTCGCCACCCACGCGCCGACGGCGGCGTCGAGCTCGTCGGCGTGCGCGGCCCGGCCGCTGCCCGTGGCGAACCACGGTTCGTCGATCAGCTCGGGGCGGCCGACCAGTCGCAGCACCCGCTCGGCGATGCTCTGCGCGCTGGTCGAGACCGCCACCCACCGCCCGTCCGCGCACCGGTAGGTGTTGCGCGGGGCGTTGTTGTTGGACCGGTTGCCCAGCCGGGGCTGGACGTAGCCGAGCTGGTCGTACCAGGTGATCTGCGGGCCGAGCATCGCCATGATCGGTTCGATGATGGCCAGGTCGACCACCTGGCCCCGGCCGGTGAGGTCGCGGCGCGCAGGGCCAGCATGACCGCGTACGCGGCGGCGAGCGCGGTGACCGAGTCGGCGAGCCCGAACGGGGGCAGGGTGGGCGGCCCGTCGGGTTCACCGGTGGCGGCGGCGAAGCCGCTCATCGCCTCGGCGAGGGTGCCGAACCCGGGTCGGGACGCGTACGGGCCGAGCTGACCGAACCCGCTGATCCGGGCGATGACCAGTCGCGGGTTGACCGCGTGCAGCTCGTCCGGGCCGAGCCCCCAGCGTTCCAGGGTGCCCGGGCGGAAGTTCTCCACCAGCACGTCCGCGTCGGCGATCAACCGGCGCAGCAGCTCGGCGCCCTGCGGGTCGGAGAGGTTGCAGGTGACGGTCCGCTTGTTGCGGCCGAGCACCTTCCACCACAGGCCGACACCGTCCCTGGCCGGGCCGTGGCCGCGCGACGGGTCGGGCTTGGCCGGGTGCTCCACCTTGACCACGTCGGCGCCGAAGTCGCCGAGGAACGCGGCGGCGAGCGGACCGGCGAAGAGGGTGGCCAGGTCGACGACCTTGACCCCGTGCAGCGGCCCGCTCATCGGTCGTCCCCGGGCAGGTCGGCGGCGCAGCGGAAGCCGATCGAGTCGGAGCGGGTCAGTCCCGCCCCGGTGAGCAGGAGCTTCACCGACACGTCGGGCGGCTGCGGGCCGCCGTCGAGGTACCAGTCGGAACCCTCCGCCCGGTACGCGCACCCGCCCTTGAGGATCACGAAGCGGGTCCGCCCGTCGGAGTGTTCGCTCTCGGTCAGGTTCCACACGAGGGGTTCCCGCCGGCTGAGCAGCCCCGCCTCGGCGGCGACCTGCCACTCGTCCTCAGTGGGCAGCCGCAGCCCGGCCCAGTCGGCGTACGCGCGGGCGTCGGCGAGGTCCACGCCGGTGACCGGGGCGTCGGCCGGTCCCCGGCCGGCGGTGAACCGTTCCGGTCGGACGGGTCGGTAGCCGGTGGCGGCGAGGAACCGCGCGTACTGGCCGTGGGTGACCTCGCGCGTGTCGATGGCGAAGCGGCCGAGCTGGACCGGGCGGCGCAGGGTGCCGGTGTGGTGCAGCCGGGGCGGCAGCGGCTTCCACTCGTCGACGTAGGGCGCCTCCCCGTACAGCCCGGTCTCCCGGACCCGGTGGCGGACGAGCAGGTCGTGCCGGCCGCCATCGACGGTGACCATGCCGTCGGGCAGGGCGGCGAGGGGCGCCCACGGGGTGCGGCCGCACCGCGACCCGGGCCGGGAAGGACGGATCGCCGGCCGGCGACTCGTGCCGGGCGACGGGTGTGTCGGCGGCGACCACGGCGGCGATCCCGCCGGCCGGGAGCGGGCCGCCGACGGTGACCCGGCCGTCGCCGGTCTCGGTGACGGTCAACTCCGCGCCCGTGATCAGGTCGACGAAGCGCCGGCCCGGGCGCGGCTCGGTGAGCAGCCACGGCCCGTCGTGGTCGTCGCCCCGGTTGACCACCGTCCACAGTGGTTCGCCGTCGTGCGTCCAGCGGGACGCGTACACCGGCCCGGAGCCGGCGCGGTCGGCGAGCGGCACCCAGTCCTCGGCGCCCAGCCAGGCGGCGTGGCTGGCCTGCACCCGGCGCATGGCCCGCAGCACGGCCTTGTCCCGGTCGTTCCAGCCGACCCAGACGCCGAAGACGCTCTCCCAGACCAGGACCCCGCAGCCGTTGAGCCAGGCGGAGTGCAGCTCGTCGAGGTGGCTGCGGTGCCAGCGGCGGGTGTGGTGCAGGATGTGCCGCCGCTCGAACCACTTGGCGCGCAGCACCCCGGGCACCGTCGAGTCGGCGAACCACTGCGCCCAGGACATCGCGTGGTCCTCGATCCGCGCCAGCGCACCCGGCTCTCCCCCTCCAGGACCAGGCCGGGGCGTACGGCGTCGAGGGCCTTGCGCAGCTCGCCGGCGCCCTCCTTGAGGGTGTCCAGGAAGACCCCGTCCACGCCGAGGCCGGCGGCCAGCGCGGCCACCTCCTCGGCGTCGGTGCCGGGTTCCCGCCTGGTGCCGGTGTCCCAGGGGTTGTAGTCGACGAACACCCGGACGCCGTGCGCCTGGAACGCGCGCACCACCTCGGGCAGCTCGGGCACGTCCCGGTACCAGTCGAACTGGTTGCGGTCGTCCAGCCCGATCACCGGGTACGCGTGCCACAGCACCACCCCGTCGAAGCCGCCGAAGTCGCGCCGGGCGGCGTCGAGGAACGCCTCGACGGTGAAGACGCCCCGCTCGTGGTCGTAGAGGGTCTCGTCCCACAGCCAGGCGAGGCAGACGGAGAAGCAGTCGCCGGTGATCTCGTCGTAGTGGCTGCCGGTGTAGGCGAGGCGGGCCAGGGCGTCGGCCCGCCACCGGGCGAGCTGCTCCCGCCAGGCGGGCCAGTCCGCCGGGTCGTCCGGGGCGGCGAAGATCTTCGCCTCGTCGAGGGTGGTCAGGTCGGCGTGCGAGCCGAGCGGCACGTCGGTCGGCCGGTCGATCGGCCGCGGCACGTAGGGATTGAAGCTCACGCGGCATCTCCGTAGGTCACGGCGTACAGGGCGTCGATCGCGGCCCGCGAGGGCAGGGCGGTGGACGCGCCGGGGCGCTGCGCGCAGGCCGGCACCGGCGGCACACGCCCCAGCGCAGCACCGCCGTCGCCGTGCCGGCGGTGAGGGTGCCGCCGCGTTCGGCGAGGGCGACGGCGAGCGCGCCGGAGAACGCGTCACCGGCCGCGGTGGTGTCCACCGCGTCGACCTTCGGGGCCGGGACCTCGATCCGGGTCCCGGCCCGGTCGGCGTACGCGGCGCCGCGCGCGCCCAGGGTCAGCACCACCCGGGGCACCAGGGTCACGAGCGCGTCGAGCAGCGCGCCGGGCTCCTCGGTGAAGACCCCGCCGACGACCGCCGCCTCGTGTTCGTTGACCACCAGCACGTCGACCAGGTCGAGCAGCTCGGCCGGCAGCGGCCGGGCCGGGGCGGCGTTGAGCACCACCGTGGTGCCGTCGGCGCGGGCCCACTCCGCGGCCTGCCGGACCGCCGCGAGCGGCACCTCCAGCTGGAGCAGCAGCACGTCGGCGCCGGCCACCGCCGTCCGGTCGGCGGCGTCCAGCGTGGTGAGGGCGGCGTTGGCGCCGGGGGCGACGACGATGAAGTTCTCGGCCGCGCCGTCGACGGCGATCAGCGCGACGCCGGACGCCCGTCGACGGTGCGCAGGCCCCGTACGTCGATGCCGGCGGCGATCAGGTTGTCACTCAGCAGCATGCCGAAGTCGTCGTGCCGACGCGCCGACGAAGTCGCAGTCCGCTCCGGCCCGGGCGGCGGCCACCGCCTGGTTGGCGCCCTTGCCTCCAGGCACGGTGCGGAAGTCGCCGCCGAGCACCGTCTCACCGGGCCTGGGCAGCTGCGGCGTGGTCACCACCAGGTCCAGGTTGGCGCTGCCGACCACGATCACCCGGGCGCTCACGCCGCGCCCCCGTCCGCCGGCACCCGGGCGTCGGCCAGGGCGAGGGTACGGTCGGCGAGGGCGTCGAAGCCGATCCCGTCGAAACCGGCGATGCTGCTGGCCAGCCGGTTGCGCAGCGGGGCGACCCAGCGCGCCGGCAGCCCGGACGCGCCGGTCAGCGCCCCGGTGACCGCGCCGACCGTCGCGCCGGTCGAGTCGGTGTCCCAGCCGCCGCTGACCACGGCGCAGATGGACCGCTCCAGGTCGCCGCGCCCGTACGCGAGCGCCGCCGCGACCAGCGCGGCGTTGTTGCGCACGTGCACCCAGTGCAGGTGGCCGTGCCGCTGGTAGAGGGTGTCCACGATGCTCTCCCAGTCGTCGGTGCCGGCGCCGAGGGCGCGCGCCTCCCGGACGGCGGCGGTGAACCTGCTGCCCGGCGGCAGCACCGACTCGCCCGCGTCCAGCACCTCGTCGATGCTCCCGGCGACCGGCGCCGCCGCGGCGAGCGCGGCCACCCAGATCGCCCCGTACGCCCCGGCCCGGACGTGGCTGACGGCGGCGTCCCGCCAGGCCGCCTCGGCGGCCTGGTCGGGGCGGCCGGGGTTGGTCCAGCCGTACACGTCGGTGCGGATCTGAGCGCCGATCCACTCCCGGAACGGGTTGTGTCGGCGGGCGGTCTGCGGCGGGGCGTGGCCGAGCAGCAGGTTGCGGTAGGCGACCCGCTCCGCGGTGAAGACCCGCCCGGCGGGCAGCCAGTCCAGCCAGGCCTGGGCCACGTCGGCGCTCGTGAAGTCCGGGCCGTGGGTCTCCAGGATCCGCAGGGCCAGCAGCGCGAAGTTGAGGTCGTCGTCCTCGGGCATGCCGGCGATGTTCTCGGCCAGGCTGGTGGGGGCGCTGCGCCGGTTCCACGGCCAGCGGGCGGCCACCTCGGCCGGCAGCCCCTCGGCGGTGAAGTACCCGCGCAGCGGCCACCGGCCGGTGGCGGTGAGGATCTCCCGGATCCCGGGTCGGGGGATCTTCTCCACCGGCTTGCCGAGCAGGCAGCCGACGGCCCGGCCGAGCCAGGCCCCGTGCAGCCGGTCCCGGGTGGCGGTGGTCGGCAGGTGCCAGGCCGTCGGCCAGGTCGCCCGGACGGCGTCGAGGTCGTCGGCGTCGGCCGTGTCGGGGCCGGGCAGCGCGTCGGCGGCGTCGAGCAGGTCGACGGCCAGGGCGCGCAGCTCGGG
>NZ_JAEVHJ010000213.1:0-11614 GCF_016802855.1 Micromonospora sp. ATA51
GGACGGACCGGCCGGAAGCGCGCCCGCCCGGGACGCCGGGCCCGCGACGGCCGGGACGGCAGCCGGTCCCGGCGCCGCCGGGAGGATCAGCGGAAGCATGAGGAGGGCCACCGTGACCGGCCCGGGCATGGTTCGCACGGCCGGCAGCCTGCCCCGACGGCGGTCCCCGATGCCACCGGGTACACCGCCGATTGTGGACGGCGGCCGCGCTGTGGACAACGGCCGGCGGCGGAGTCGATCTGCTATGCGGGCGGCACCGGCCGGCCACCCGCACCGCCTATGCTGAGCCGGTGACGCGGGACTGGTACGCCTGGCACGACGACTACGACCAGCCGGGCTCGGCCCTGTTCCGACGCCTGACCGAGCTGCGGCTGCACATCCGCGCGGCGCTCGACCAGGCCCCGCCCGGCCCGCTCCGGGTGGTCAGCCTCTGCGCCGGTCAGGGGCGGGACCTGGTCCCAGTGCTCGCCACGCATCCCCGGCGGGGCGACGTGACGGCCCGCCTGGTCGAGCTGGACCCCCGCAACGCCGAGGTGGCCCGGGCGGCCGCGGCGGAGGCCGGCCTGCCGGCGGTGCAGGTGGTGGTCGGGGACGCGGCACTGACCGACCACTACGCCGACCTCGCCCCGGCGGATCTCGTGCTGGTCTGCGGGATCTTCGGCAACATCGTCGACGCCGACATCCGGGCCACCGTCCGGCACTGCGCCGCCCTCTGCGCCACCGGTGGGACGGTCTTCTGGACCCGGCACCGCCGCGAGCCCGACCTGGTGCCCAGCATCTGCGACTGGTTCGCCGAGGAGGGCTTCACCCCGGTGGCGGTGAGCAGCCCGGCCGACGGGGTGGGGGTGGGCGTGCACCGTTTCACCGGCCGGCCCCGGCCACTGCCGGGCGGCGTGCGGATGTTCGAGTTCGTCGGCCACGTCCGCCTCACCCACCCGTGACCGGGCGTCCGCCCGCCGACCGCCGGGAGCAGAGATGACCACTGTGGACGACGTCAGCCGGCCGTCCCGGATCGCCGGTCCGGACGAGGCGATCAGCGCCGAGGAACTGCAGCTCGCCGCCCGCAATCACGGCATCCCGCTGGAGGCGCTGCGCTACGACGTCACCCCGGCCGGGCTGCACTACCTGCTCATCCACTACGACATCCCGGACGTCGACCCGGCGGCGCACACGCTGACCGTCGACGGCGCGGTGGACCGGCCGCTGAGCCTCGACCTGGCCGCGCTGCGGGACCGGCCCCGGGTCACCCACCGGGTGACACTGGAGTGCGCCGGCAACGGCCGGGCGCTACTGCACCCGCGGCCGGTCAGCCAGCCGTGGCTGGTGGAGGCGGTCGGCAACGCCGAGTGGACGGGCACGCCGCTGGCGCCGCTGCTGCGCGAGGCCGGGCTCTCCCCGGACGCCGTGGACGTGGTCTTCACCGGTGCGGACCACGGCGTCGAGCGGGGCGTCGAGCAGGACTACCGGCGGGCGCTGCCGGTCGCGGACGCGTTGCGCGAGGAGGTGCTGCTGGCGTACGAGATGAACGGCGCTGCTCTGCTGCCGCAGCACGGGTCCCCGCTGCGGCTGATCGTGCCCGGCTGGTACGGCATGGCGCACGTGAAGTGGCTGCGCGGCATCCGGGTGCTGACCGAGCCGTTCGACGGCTACCAGAACGCGGTGGCGTACCGGCTGCGGAAGGACGCCGACGACCCCGGCGTGCCGGTGACCCGGATCGAACCGCGCGCCCTGGTCCGCCCGCCGGGCTTCCCGGACTTCATGTCGCGGACCCGGGTGCTGCGGCCGGGGCCGTGCACGGTGGACGGTCGGGCCTGGTCGGGACACGCGCCGGTGAGCGCGGTGGAGGTGACCACCGACGGCGGGGCGAGCTGGGCGCCGGCCCGGCTGGACGAGCCGAGCGGCGGGGAGTGGGCCTGGCGGCGGTGTGAGTTCGACTGGGCCCCGGAGCCGGGGCGGTACGTGCTGGGCGCCCGGGCCACGGACGCCTCCGGACGCCGCCAGCCGGTGGAGCAGCCGTGGAACCGGGGCGGCTTCGCCAACAACCTGGTGCAGCGGGTCGAGGTGGCGGTGCTGGCGGGGTGAGCGGCGCGGTGGGCCGGGCCGCCGGCCGGGCGGGTCAGCCGCGGCGAGCGGAGATCGTCAGCCGCCGAATCCGGAGTCTGCGGGAAGGGAGATGTCCGGCTTTTCGAGCTCTTCCACATTGACGTCCTTGAACGTCATTACCCGGACGTTCTTGACGAAGCGGGCAGGACGGTACATGTCCCACACCCAGGCGTCGTGCATCTCGACCTCGAAGTAGACCTCGCCGTCCGAGTTACGCACGTGCAGGTCGACCTGGTTGGCCAGGTAGAAACGGCGCTCGGTCTCCACCACGTAGGAGAACTGGCGGACTATGTCGCGGTACTCCCGGTAGAGCTGCAGCTCCATCTCGGTCTCGTACTTCTCGAGATCTTCCGCGCTCATCGCACTCCGCCTTCCATGACCACATCTTCCCCCACCGACGCCGGGGGTCGAGGCTGCTCGCCCAACGCCACGCCGACGGTACTCCCTGACGCGCCGGAGCGCTCCATCGGCTCGTCCGGGCCGTCCACCACCGGACGCCGGGACCGCGGTGGGCGCCCGTCCCGGCCGGAGATCGTGGCCACGTTGACGTACGAGAAGCGGTGCTCCCGGCACGGCCCGTGCTCCCGCAGCGCCGCCGTGTGCTCCGGCGTGATGTAGCCCTTGTGCTCGGCGAAGCCGTACCTCGGGTACCGGTCGTCCAGCTCCACCATGATCCGGTCCCGGGTGACCTTGGCCAGCACGCTCGCCGCCGCCACGCAGGCCGCCACCTGGTCGCCCTTCCAGACCGCCAGCCCCGGCACGTCCAGCCCGTCGACGCCGAAGCCGTCGGTCAGCACGTACTCGGGGCGGGTGGTCAGCGACGCGAGGGCGCGCCGCATCGCGGCCAGGTTGCACACGTGCAGCCCCCGGGCGTCGACCTCCTCGGCGGGGATCACCACCACCGCGTACGCGAGGGCGCGGGCGACCACCTCGTCGTAGATCCGCTCCCGGCTGGCCGGGGTGAGCAGCTTGGAGTCGGCCAGCCCGTCGATCTCGCCGCGCCGCCCCTCGGGCAGCACCGCGGCGGCGGCGACGAGGGGCCCGGCGCAGGCGCCCCGCCCGGCCTCGTCCGCGCCGGCCACGTGCCGGAAGCCGCGCCGCTGCAGGGCCCGCTCCAGCGCGTAGAGGCCACCGTCGCGGCGCACCACGGTGCGCGGGGGCGTCAGCACGGTGCACCCCCGTGGGCGGCCGGTCGAGCGGCGAGCGCCCGGGTCAGCACGGCCGGCAGGTCCTCCGGGTAGTAGCGCTCGTCGGTCCCGGCCAGCTCGTCCTGGGACCACCAGCGGTGGCCGGTGACGCTGGTCCGCTCGACCTCGTCGAAGCCCGCCGTGTCCACCTCCCAGGCCGGGACGCGGACCAGGAAGAACTCCTGCTCCTGCCGGTACCAGACGCCGTCGAACGGGAACTCGACCGTCTCGGCCCACACCGGCGGGCCCAGCTCGGCCGGGGTGAGCCGCAGCCCGGTCTCCTCGGCCAGCTCGCGGGCGGCGCCGTCGGCCGGGCTCTCCCCCGGGTCGAGCCCGCCGCCAGGGGTGAACCAGTAGGCGTGGCTCGGTCGGGCCGGATCGGTGCCGGCGAAGAGCAGCACCCGGTCGGCCGCGTCGACGAGCAGCACCCGGGCCGCGCGACGAGGGGTGTAGACGGTCACCGCCCAAGCCTGCCAGACGGCTCCGACGAACGCCCACGCCTCCCGGGCTCAGGGATTGGGGATCCCGTCGAACTGCTTCGGGACGGTGAGCCAGGTCGCCCGGTCGACCGGCCAGAACACGGTGAACGCCCGCCCGACCACCTGGTCCTCGGGAATGGTGGCCTCGGTGATGTCCTGGCCGGACTGCTGCCAGTGCTCCAGCGAGTCGCCCGAGGCCTCCCGGTGGTCACCCATGACCCAGAGCCGCCCCTGCGGCACCGTGATGTCGAAATCCTGGTCGGCCGGTTTGTTCCCGGGATAGATGTACGGCTCGTCCAGCGACCGGCCGTTGATGACCAGCCGGTCCTGGGCGTCGCAGCAGACCACGTGGTCGCCGGCGACCCCGATCACCCGCTTGATGAAGTCCTCGCCCTCCGGGTTGCCGCTCCACTCGGTGGGCGCCTTGAAGACGACCACCTCGCCCCGGTGCGGCGATCGGAAATCGTAGACCAGCTTGTTGACCAGCACCCGATCGTCGATCTTGAGAGTGTTCTCCATGGACGGGGAGGGGATGAAGAAGGTCTGCAGCACGAAGGCACGCACCAGCACTGCGACCAGGATCGCCACGCCCAGGAGAATGGGCAGCTCCTTCCAGAAGGAACTGCGGGGCTTTTCGGTCTGCTCGTCAATCACGGGAGGAGCCTACGACGCCGGGCGCGTGGGGACCGTCCGGAACGCGCGAGAACGGAGAGGGCCGCCGTGACCGGGAGGATCAGCACGACACCGCCCACCGGGTCGGGATCGACGGGGGCCGGCCGGGCCGGCGCGCCGTCCGCCCGGGCCAGGCTGGCGAAGGTGTCCGGCACGGGCAGCGAGGTCCACCGCTCGGAGGGCCAGACGATCATGAAGGCCCGGCCCACCACGTTGTCGATCGGCACCGGACCCTGACAGCGGGCGTCCTGGGAGACCAGCCGGTGGTCGCCCATCACGAAGATCTGCCCGGCCGGCACGACGACCTCGGTGAACTGCCGGGACCGGCACTCCTTCGGGTTGGGCGGCAGCTCGACCGGCGAATCCTCGGAGACGTACGCCCGCTCGTCCAGCGGCACGCCGTTGACCACGACCCGGCCCTTGTCGCAGCACCACACCTTGTCGCCGGGGACCCCGATCACCCGCTTGATGAAGTCCTTCTCCCCGGGGCGGCTGACCCCGACCAGGTCGCCGAGGGTGCGGCCGACTTTCCCGGCGAAGCCGGCCGGCGGCGCCGGGGTCTCCTGGGCGACCCACTTGTCGGTGCCCCGGAAGACCACCACCTCGCCGCGCACCGGATCCCGGACGTCGTAGACGACCTTGTTGACCAGCACCCGGTCGCCGATGAGGAGGGTGTTCTCCATCGACCCGGAGGGGATGAAGAACGCCTGGAGCAGGAAGGTGCGGATCAGCACCGCGAGGCAGAAGGCGACGATCAGGAGCAGCGGCAACTCCTGCCAGAGGGGCATCTGCCGCCGGGCGCGCCGGGCCCGCCGGCGCCACGGATCGACGGTGCCGTCCTCGTCAAGCATCTGCACCATGCCACTCTCCGGTCCGCAGAACCGACACTACCGCCCGGGAGCCTCGTCGTGAGACCCCACGGGCGGTAGTGGGCCGCTGTGCCGCCGCGAGACGCGCTGCGGCGTCGCTGCCCTCCTGCGCCCGTACGATCAGGGTAATGCGATCTGGTCGATACGACATCCGCGCAGCTCAGGCGGCGTGGCGAGCGGAAAGTCAGCTGGTCGGCTGCTTCTCGCGCAGCTCCTTGATCTTGGCCTTCTTGCCGCGCAGCTCGCGCAGGTAGTAGAGCTTGGCGCGACGCACGTCACCGCGGGTCACGATCTCGATCCGGTCGATCGCCGGGCTGTTGATCGGGTACGTCCGCTCCACACCGACACCGAAGCTGACCTTGCGGACCGAGAAGGTCTCGCGCAGACCGTCACCCTGGCGGCGGATGACGACGCCCTGGAAGATCTGGACACGGGACCGGTTGCCCTCGACGACCCGCGCGTGCACCTTCACGGTGTCACCGGCACGGAAGTCGGGGAGGTCGACCCGCTTCGACTGGGCGTCAAGGGCGTCCAGGATGTTCATCGCTGTGTCCTCGTGAGGCTCACGGCGCACCGTCAGTCGGTGCGCGGATGGGTGATTCTGATCCCCGGGTGGTGGACGGCGGGCCGGCCCCGGTCGAGGATCCTCGCAGCCGTCCGCGGGCGCGGACGGATGCGGCAACCCCTCTACTTTGCCACATCCCCCGGCGGCGAGGAAAATCCGCCCCGGTCCAACGCCGCCCGGTCCCGCTTGTCCAGGCTCTCCGGCGGCAGCGCGGCCATCATGTCGGGGCGGCGCGCGGCCGTCCGGGTCAGCGCCTCGTCCCGCCGCCAGCGGGCGATCCGCCCGTGGTCGCCGGAGCGGAGCACGTCCGGCACCTCGTGCCCGCGCCAGGTCGCCGGCTTGGTGTACATCGGGGCCTCGAGCAGCCCGTGGGCGTGCGACTCCTCGTCCAGCGAGCCGGCGTTGCCGAGCACCCCGGGCAGCAGCCGGGTGACCGCCTCCAGGATCACCAGCACCGCGACCTCGCCGCCGAAGAGCACGTAGTCACCGAGGGAGACCTCGGTCACCCGCATCCGGGTCGCCGCGTGGTCGAGCACCCGCTGGTCGATGCCCTCGTACCGGCCGCAGGCGAAGAGCAGGTGCGACTCGGCGGCCAGCTCGTGCGCCATGGCCTGCGTGAACCGGACGCCGGCCGGCGAGGGCACCAGCAGCCGGGGCATCGTGTGGCCGTCCGGGTTGAGCTCGTCGGGGGCGAGGGCGTCCAGCGCCTCACCCCACGGCTCCGGCCGCATCACCATGCCGGGGCCGCCGCCGTAGGGGGTGTCGTCCACCGTGCGGTGCACGTCGTGGGTCCAGGTCCGCAGGTCGTGTACGGCCAGCCGCAGCGTGCCGTTCGCCCGGGCCTTGCCGATCAGCGACAGGTCCAGCGGGGCGAAGTACTCCGGGAAGATCGACACGATGTCGACGCGCATTGGGGGTGCTCCGGCGGCCTAGAGATCGAGCAGACCGGCCGGCGGGTCAACGACGACGCGACCGCCGGCAAGGTCCACCTCGGGCACGATCGCCTTGACGAACGGAATCAGCGCGGTACGCCCCTCGGGGCGGCGCAGCACCAACAGGTCGGACGCGGGCGCGTGGTCGATCCCGGCCACCTCGCCCAGCCGCTCCCCAGCGGGGGTGACCACGGCGAGGCCGACGAGCTGGTGGTCGTGGAACTCCTCCGGGTCCGCCGGCGGGGCCACGTCGCCGCTGTCCACCGTGAGCAGCGTGCCGCGCAGCGCCTCGGCGACGTCCCGCTCCAGGACGCCCTCGAAGGCCACCAGCAGCCGGCCCTGGTGCCAGCGCGCCGACTCGATGGTCAGCTCGGCGGGCACGCGGAACGGCACACCGGGACCCGGCGCCGGATTGGCCGGGGGTGTCACCCCCGGCTCGGTGCGCAACACCGAACCGGGGGTGAACCGTGCTTCGGGCTCATCGGTCCGCACCTCCACGGTGACCTCACCGCGGATCCCGTGCGGCTTGCCGATCCTGCCGACGACGAGAAGCATCAGTACGAGTCGACGATGTCGACGCGTACCCCACGCCCACCGATGGAGCCGATCACCTGGCGCAGTGCCTTGGCGGTCCGGCCGGACCGCCCGATCACCGTGCCGAGATCCTCCGGGTGCACGCGGACCTCGAGCCGCTTGCCCCGACGGGAATCGACCATCCGCACCCGGACGTCGTCCGGGTGGTCGACGATCCCCTTGACCAGATGCTCCAGGGCAGGATGCAGTGCCATGTCAGGCCTGCTCGCCGGACTCGGCACCGGTCTGCGCCTCGGCCTTCGGCGCCTCGGCCTCGGCCGGGGCGGCCTCCGCCTTGGGAGCCTCCGCCTTGGGAGCCTCCGCCTTGGGAGCCTCCGCCTTGGGAGCCTCCGCCTTGGCGGCCTTCTTTGCCGGCTTGGCCGGGGTCTCCGGAGCCAGGCCGGCGGCGGCCTTCGCCTCGGCCTCGTACGCCGCCTGGCGGTCGGCCCGCTCCGGGGCGACCTTCAATGGCGGCGGGGCCGGCAGGCCCTTGAACTTCTGCCAGTCACCGGTCAGCTCCAGCAGGCGCTGCACGGCCTCGCTCGGCTGCGCGCCGACCGACAGCCAGTACTGGACCCGCTCCGACTTGACCTCGATCACCGAAGGGTCTTCCTTCGGCTGGTACACGCCCACGAACTCGATCGCCCGGCCGTCGCGCTTGGTGCGCGAGTCGGCGACGACGATGCGGTACTGCGGGTTGCGGATCTTGCCCATCCGCAGGAGCCGGATCTTTACGGCCACAGTTGTTTCGCTCCTGTTGCGATCTCACCGGCCCGGTACGGGCGGTGCACGGGTGAGCGCCGACCGGCACAGTGGGGTTTGGGCCGGAGACTGCTCGGTGGACTGGCGACGCGCCCGGGTTAGAGGGCGCCGGACGCGGGCCGGATACCAGCGACCCATTCTGCCAGATCCGGCGCGGATCTCTCACACCGGACCCGGACAGGTCACCCGAGCCGGTGGCCGAGGTGACGGACGACACCGTCAGCGGACCGGCGGACGATCCCACCCCGGCGGCAGTTCGTCCGGTACGCCCCATTCGGCCGGTGGGGTGAAGTCGCACCAGGTGCCGTCGAATGGGAACACGCCGGCCTCGGCGAGGGCGATGACCCGCTCCCCCTCGGCCCGGACCGCCTTCTCGTCGGCCACCCAGTAGTCGTCGGGGAAGACGAGGCGTTCGAGAAACTCCTCCTCGTCCTTCCACTCCCAGCTGTGGTTCGGCCGGACCACCACGTCCAGGTCCTGGTCGACCATGTCCACCCCGGCCACCGGGCCGTCGTCCCAGCGGACGCCCGGTTCCTCCAGGTTGACGTACCAGTTGCTGAACCGGCCCTGCCCGTCCCGGAACCACCAGACCGAGTGGGCCGCCCCGGTGGGCAGGAACTTCAGCACCGGCGGCCCGTTCCACCGGCCCTGGGCCAGGCGGTAGGACGAGGTGATCCACTCGGCGAACGGCATCGCCCGCATGCCCAGCCCCGCCTCGGTGACCTCGTGCGCCACCGGCGAGTCCCGGGCGATCCAGAGCAGCAGGCCCCGGTCGTCGTCCAGGACCACCCGGGCCGACCGGACCCAACCGATCCGGCCGTGCCGCACGTTCCGGTGCATGATCAGCCGACCCGGCGCGAACCGGGCGACGGGGTCGCCGGGCCGCACGTCAGTAGGCGCGGGCGAGGATGGCGACCAGGTCCGACTCGTCCTCCGAGTCCGGCACCGAGCCGTCGGCCCGCAGCAGGCAGCGGACCGTCACGCCCTGGGCGTTCGCCTCGGCCTCGCCCTGGACGCCGACCGCCGACCACGGCACCTTGGCCCAGCCGGTGGCCGCCGCCTCGATCGCCTCGCCCAGCGTCGACACCTCGACGGTCCGGGACTCGCGGTGGGCCAGGGCCTGGTCGTGCAGCGCCCGCTGGTCGGCCTCCAGCGCGGCCAGCACCGCGCCGACCACGTCGGCCACCGGCGTCGGGGACTTCGAGCCGTCCGTACGCCGGACCACGACCGCGTTGCCGGTGGCCAGGTCGCGGGGGCCGACCTCGACGCGTACCGGATAGCCGCGCAGCTCGGCGTCGACGGCCCGGCGGCCGAACGCGGTGTCCGTGCGGTCGTCGAGCGCGACCCGGACGCCGGCGTCGCGCAGGCCGTCGCGGAGCTTGGCCGCCGCCTCGCCGACCCCCTCGCCGTCCTTGACGATCATCACGTACGCCTGGATCGGCGCCAGCTTCGGCGGCACCCGCAGGCCGTTGTCGTCGCCGTGCGCCATGATCAGACCGCCGAGCATCCGGGTCGACGTGCCCCAGGAGGTGGTCCAGGCGTGCTCCCGGCCGCCCTCGGCCGAGGAGTAGCTGATGTCGAACGCCTTGGCGAAGTTCTGCCCCAGCTCGTGGCTGGTGCCCAGCTGGAGCGCCTTGCCGTCGCCCATCATGCCTTCGCAGGTGTAGGTGGCGGTCGCGCCGGCGAACCGCTCCCGGGCGGTCTTCAGCCCGACCACCACCGGGATGCCGAGGACGTTGACCATCAGGTCCTCGTACGCCTCGTGCAGGATCCGCCGCGCGTAGGCGCGCGCGTCCTCCCGCGTGGCGTGCGCGGTGTGCCCCTCCTGCCAGAGGAACTCGCTGGTGCGCAGGAAGATCCGCGGCCGCAGCTCCCAGCGGACCACGTTCGCCCACTGGTTGAGCAGCAGCGGCAGGTCCCGGTACGAGTCGATCCACTTGGCCATGAACTCGCCGATCACCGTCTCGCTGGTGGGGCGGACCACGACCGGCTCGGCGAGCTGCTTGCCGCCACCGTGGGTGACCACGGCCAGCTCCGGTGAGAAGCCCTCGACGTGCTGGGCCTCACGCTTGAGGTAGCTCTCCGGGATGAAGAGCGGGAAGTACGCGTTCTCCGCGCCGGCCGCCTTGATCCGGGCGTCCATCTCGGCCTGCATCCGCTCCCAGATGGCGTAGCCGGCCGGTCGGATCACCATGGTCCCCCGGACCGGGCCGTTGTCGGCCAGCTTCGCCTTGGCGATCAGGTCCTGGTACCAGCGGGGAAAGTCCTCCGCACGGGGAGTGAGCACGCGTGCCATGACCGCACATCCTATGCGCCGTCCGCCGGGCCGCCGCGCTCGGGCACGCCCGACTGGCGGGAAGCAGCGCCCCGGCCGGGCGCGGGCGGGGCAGCGGCACGAACCCGACGCTGACTAGCATTTGCGGCCTGTGGCGGTTCCCAGCCGAGGCGGGCGAGGTCCCGGTGGTGTCCCGGGCGACCGGGCACGCCCAGTTGGACGCGGTCCCGCTGCCGCTGGCCACGATCGGCACGCCGACCCCGTTCGAGGTACGCGGCGCGCTCGGCAACGGCGTCACCTCGACGCCCCGCGCGACCCCGGTGAGCGTCTGGGGGCTGTGGGCATGCCTCCCGCCGCTGGCCCCCGGCGCGCACGAGCTGGCCTTCGGCGGCAGCGACGGCGGCGGCTTCTGGGTGGAGCAGCGACTAGTGGTTGCTTCCCTTTCTAGAGCTGTCCACAATTGGCTGTCGTGGGTAGCGTGTATCGGATCGGCGAGTTCGCCGAGCGGGTGGGCCGCTCGGTGAGTACGGTGCGCCGGTGGGAGGCGGAGGGTCGGATCGCGGCCCGTCGTCTGCCGTCGGGGCAGCGGTACTTCGACGATTCTGATGTGCGCCGGGTGCTGCAGCCGGGCTTCGACGCCGACCGGCGGAAGGTCGTGGTGTACTGCCGGGTGTCATCGCCGGGTCAGAAGGCCGACCTGGCCTCGCAGGTGGCGGCGATGCAGCAGTTCTGCCTTGCTCGCGGTCTGGCCGTGGACGAGTGGATCAGCGAGGTCGGCGGCGGGATGAACCTGCGCCGTAAGAAGTTCCTGGCGTTAATGGACGCGGTCGACCGGGGGGAGGTTGGCACGCTGGCGGTGGCGCACAAGGACAGGCTGGCCCGGTTCGGCTTCGACTTCCTGGAGCACGTGGCGGCACGTGGCGGCTGCGAGATCGTCGTCGCCAATCACGAGTCACTGTCCCCACAGCTGGAACTAGTGGAGGACTTGTTGGCAGGGTCATTGCGTTGTCGGGATGCTGCTGGTCACGGCGGTGATGAGGTCGTGGGGGCGGCGGTTCGCGCGTCGGGTGGCGCGGGCGATGTTGGCCTCGCCGTTGGTGCGGTGGTAGCCGATCGAGGTGTTACGCAGGGTCGCGAGGACGGCGGGTCCGGTGCCGGTCCGGGCTTGGTGGAGATCTTCACGGAAAGTGACGTCCC
>NZ_JAEVHJ010000214.1:0-11575 GCF_016802855.1 Micromonospora sp. ATA51
TGCGCGGCCAGCGGCGTCGCCAGCCGCCAGGCCGCCTCGGCGGCCCGCGGCCAGGGCCGCTCCCCCGGCCCGTCAGCGGCCCGGGCCGCGGCCAGCGCCACCCGGGCCGTCCCGGCGTCCGGGTGGACCTGGGTCAGCACCAGCAGCTCCGCCGCCCGGTCCGGGTGGGTCGGTCGCGGTCGTACGCCGCCGCCAGGTGCAGCACCAGGTTGGCCTGCGTCCAGAGCACCGCCGCCAGCTCGGCCACCGGCGCGAGGAGCCCGGCTCCCGCCGCGACCGCGCCACCGGCCCCCGCCAGCCGGACGAACCGCCGGGTGGCGAGCCGGGCCAGCCCGTCCGCGTCGGCATCCGGATACGTGCCGCGCAGCCCCGCGACCCACTCCCGCGCGCGCGGCCCGAGCGCCTCCACCGCCGCCAGGGCCAGCAACTCCGGCGCGAAGGCCGGGTGGTCGAGGACGCGCGAGGTGATCGCCGACCATTCCACCCCGGCGGTACGCCCCGACGCCGGCTCCGCCGCGCTGACCGCCCGTACGACGACCGGGGCCGGGCCCGGCTGAGCGGGGATCTGGGCGGTCGGCGCCGCGGTCGTCCGCTTCGCGGCGGCGGCCTTCCTCGGCGTCGCGGCCCGGGTGGCTGCCTTTTTCGGCGGGGTGGGCTGCTTCCCCGCGCCGGCCTCGGTGTGCCCTCCGTCACCAGGGTCGGCGCTGACCTCGGCCGGCGCCGGCTCGGCGCGCTTCCGCGCTCCCGGGGCCGCCTTCTTCGCCGCGCTCGTCTTCTTCGCCGCGCTGGTCTTCGCCACCGGGCTGGTCTTCTTCGCCGGGCTGGCCTGCTTCGCCGGGGCACGGCGCGCCGCGTCGTCGACGGCAGGACTCGGGGTGGCTCGGGTCGCCGCGTCGTCGGCGGAAGTGCTCGGGGTGGCTCGGGCCGCCGTGCGTCGGCCGTAGGAGACGGGGTGGCCCCGGTTGCGGGACGAGGCGGGGGCGCGGCGGCCCCGGCGGGGGCTTCCGTGCCCGAGGCGTCGCCGGCCGAGCGGCCCGGGGCGCCGGAAACCGCCTGGGCGGGGTCGGGCGGCTGGAAGAGCACGGCCGGCGCGGCCTTGGCCCGCCGCGCCGGGGACTGCGGCGAGTTCTCCGCTCCGGGCTGGCGCGTTGGTGGGGCGGGCGGCTCGGGCGTGGGCGGCGCGGCGAACGTCGGCTTCGGGGAGCGACTCCGCCGGGCACCGGTGGCGGGCTCGCGGCGGGGCGGATCGCTCGGCGGCTGCTCCTGCATATCGATGGAGCGTAGACCCGAGCGTGACCTCGCACACGTCGGAAACGCAGGGGTCCGAGCCCTCCGGGTAGTCGCTTTGCCCCGGGTGGGTACGGACCTGTATCCTCGGGCGCGGTGGTCTCCGGGCCACCAGGGAGACTTCGCCTAGTCTGGTCTATGGCGCCGCACTGCTAATGCGGTTGGGGTCTTAAAGCCCCTCCCGGGTTCGAATCCCGGAGTCTCCGCGCGAAAGCCAGGTGTGTAGACTGGCCGAGCAGCAAGCGCCCGTAGCTCAATGGATAGAGCATCTGACTACGGATCAGAAGGTTAGGGGTTCGAGTCCCTTCGGGCGCACAAGATCAAGAGGCGCTTGACCTGACACAATAGGGGTCAGGCGCCTCTTGTTGTTCCTCCTGGTGGGGCGTCCTGGTGCTCGAATGGTGCTCGTACGACGAGCGTGCCCTACGTCCCGGCCCGTCCGTCTCGGTCCATTTGGCTACGGTCTGACTCGATCAACTAGGCGACCCTTGTCGCCGGGCGGACGACCCGGCGCGTGCGGGGGGCCGCCAGGGACTGGAACCCTGAACCCCTCCGGCGTACTCCTGATCGACTCCACTCGGGCAGATCGGCCCTTGACCTGTGCGAGTTCTTCCGCTGCCTTACAGCGGTTGACAGCCCTTGTCGGCGTCAGTTGTGCCCGACGTGCGCCCGATGATCTTGCCGGTCCGCGAGGCAACGCGTGATCGGCGATTACGAGTCGGTTCCCCGGCGCTGGTCCACCGCCTGGTCCTCCTGCCCAACCTAGTGCCTCGTCATGCAGCCTTGAACGGGTAATCCGGGTGGCGGATTTTGGATCCGGTGGCGAATCCGGATTTCGGTTGGGCGCGCTGGTTGCGCCATCGGACGTACCCGCCGATCGTGGCGTCCTGCTCGGCGTGACTGCGGTGGTCGGTGCCGTTGAGCGCGAAGTAACGCACTGCGGCGAACTCGGCTTCGATCCAGTTCAGCCAGGACGCGTAGGTCGGCAGGAACACCGCACCCGCGCCTACGACTACGCCCTGCGAGACGTCGACCACCGCACCCTCGTGTCGTATCACTGGCACCCACTGGGCAGGAGCAAGTACCAGGCGCCCCACTTTCATATCCCGCCTTCGTGGCCGCGAATCCACTTCCCTTGCGAGCGCACGTCTCTTGAGTCGATCATCAGGTTGTGCATCCAGGAAATCGGAGCCGAGGCGGCCCGCGACGACTGGAACGAGGTGCTCAGCCTCAACGAGGGGAAGTTCAAGTTGTACCGGTCCTGGAATACGCAACCGGAGCTCGCCAAGGCGCGCGCCTAGTAGCCTTCCACCCGCCGTGGGTGTAGGTCATCGAGGCCAACCGGCCCGACCGGGCCGCGCGTCGCGGGGTGCGACGCCTGGTGACGGCCCGGACGAAGCCAACCGGCCGAGGCGACCCTCGCTTGCCGACGCGAACCACTCACCGGTACCACGGCGCCAGGAGTGACTTGTAAGTCCGTCGCGAAAGCTTCAGAGGTTCGAATCCTCTACCCGCCACCAGGTGCGATCACGGCCCCTGATTAGCAGAGATGCAGATCAGGGGACTTCTTCGTCTAGTCCCGTCCGGTCCCACCGGTACCCAGCATCGACAAGCAGTCGGGGGCACCAGGGGGGAAGATCGTTTCTCGCCGGAGGCTCGTGGAACAGTGCCGCGCGGAACTGATTAAGCATGGTGCTGGCCACCACACGGCTCGAGGTGTTGATCTAGCTTTTTGCTGGTTTGTCCTATGACCGTGGTGGGATTGGCGCGCGGTTGAGGACGGCAGTAGCGCTAAACGGACGTCGTCCCAGTGAGGTGCAAGAATGCACCCACCAGAACCCGTGGCCAGCTCCTCGGATAGCCGCCTGGTGCCGGCCGGAGCGCAGGGTGCGCCGTTACGACTGCATGGGGACGACATGACGATCGAGCTGCCGGCAAAGGGGCGGCAGGTGCGCATCGACGGCGGCCTGGTGACTGTCAGAGACGCCGACTGGGCAGGTGACGGTGCGATCGAACTCCTTGTCCTCGATGCCGGCGGCCAGCCTCGCCGGATCCTGCTTTCTGAGCAGCAGTTGGTTGCCGGGCTGGTGCCGGTCAACGATCGCGGTGGTGACCCCGAGCGGGCTCTTACCGGGCTGTGGGGGCGGTGGATGCAGCACGCCGTACCCCGCATCCGGTCAGCAGTACTGGCGACCCGTCCACTGCGCCCGTACGCCCATCAGGACGACGCCGTCCACGGCCACATGCTCAACCAGCCCCGGCTGCGGTTCCTCCTCGGTGACGAGCCCGGCACGGGTAAGACGATCATGGCAGGGATGTACCTCACCGAAGGGCGCCGGCAAGGCCTGATTCAGGGCCGGTCCGTGATCATCGTCCCGGCGCACTTAGTCACCAAGTGGGAGCGGGATCTGCGTCGTCTCTTCGGTGTGGAGGCCCGGCGCATCACCAACGAGATCGCCGCCGACCCAGTCGACCTCGACCCCCGCTACGACACATGGGTCGTCTCGGTCGATCTGTTTACCCACAACCCCGATGTGCGCCGCAAGGTTGCCGGCCACCGCGCCTCTTGGTCCCTTGCGATCTTCGACGAGGCGCACCGGCTGACCCCCACCAGCCAGTACCTCACCGCCGCTCGAGGAGTGGCCGCGCGCGCCCACCACCTGCTGCTGCTCACAGCCACCCCGCATCGGGGCAAGGAGCGCTACTTCCGCGGACTGATGAACCTGCTGGACCCGACGCTGTACCCATGGGACCCGCGCCAGACGGAGTACGAGACCGCACTGGTGCCCAGCAAGCTGTCGTTCTTGCGGCGGATGAAGGAACACCTCGTCGACCACGACGGCGACAATCTCTTCCCGCCCCGGTTCTCCGAGACCGTCTCCATCCAGCTGAACCCCTACGAGGCCGCCGCGTACGACGCCGTCATGGACTACGTCGACGCCTTCTACGCCGACAACGCCGCCCTCGCCCGGTCCATCTACGGCAAGCGTGCCGCCTCCGGCCTGCACGCCGCCGCGGAGACCATCAGCCGCCGCGAGGCCGCCCTGAAGGGTGCCGCGAACGAACGCGGCACTGTCGTCGTGCCGGACGACCTGCTCACCGCCGACGGCCTCGGCGTGGCCGCCGATGACGACGAGGCGTGGGCCCGGGCGGAGAACGCCCTCGTCGCGGGCCGAACCCGGGACAAGGGCGCCGAGCTCGCCCGCATCTCAACAATGCTGGAAACTCTCCGCCAGGCTGAAGAAGCCGGCACCCCGGCAAAATGGAAGGCGCTACTGAAGCTCCTTGACCAGCACGGCATCCGCCCCGGGCACGGCCAGTTGCTGGTGTTCACCGAGTTCGCCGACACCGCCCGCTGGCTCCGGACCCGCTTCGATAACGCCGGATTCAGCACGGACATCCTTGAAGGCGCCGTCGACCACCGCAGCCGCGACTCCCTCCAGGAGCGGTTCCTCGCCGGGGCGTTCCAGGTGCTGGTCTCAACTGACGCCGGTGGTGAGGGCATCGACCTGCAGTCGGCGAACGTGATGGTCGACTGGGACCTGCCCTGGTCGATGGTGCGTCTGGAGCAGCGTATGGGCCGCCTGCATCGGGTCGGCCAACGCAACCCCGTCCACGTCTACCACCTAGTCGCTCCGCATACCCGGGAGGGCCGCGTCCAGGAGGTCATGCTGAACAACCTCGAGAGCGCCGCCGAGTCGTTGGAGGGCAAGTTGTACGACCTGCTCGACGCCACAGCCTCCCGGGCCGGCTTCGACTGGGGCAAGGCTATGGTCGATGCCCAGGCTGGCCGGCACGTCACTATCCCCGAGCCCTCTGCCCTCATCGAGACCGCCCGTGCCCTCGTCGCCGACGAGCGCTCCCTGAGCACCCCGGCGAACGTCACCGAGGCCCTCGAGCGGTTCGCCGCGGACCGGCTCGAGGCGATCAACCCCGTCATCGTCGACGCGATGGTCGACCAGCTCGCGCGCAGCGGCGGCTGGGACGTCGGCCCGGGCCCGGCGAAGGGGATACGCTTCCTGAGCGCGGGGGTTGGAGGCGGCCTCCCGGAGGCACTCGGCGGCAAGGGCCAGGGCTATGTCGCCGCCGACGGCGCCTCGGTCCGCCAGGCCATCAACGACGGCGCCACCGAGCTGGACGACGTCATCGTTCTCGGCCCCACCGAGGACGCGTTTCAGCAACTCGTCGCCCACGCCCTTTCCGTGGGGGAAGAGGATCTCGTTCGCGGCGCCGCCCTGGTCGACAGCGCCTCCCTCACCTCGTACGTGCTGGCGCTGTTCGACGCCGACATCCAGTTGCACGACGGCGACGGGCGCGGCACCCGCAAGGCCCCGCTGCTGATCCGCTGCTCCGCCGGACACGCGCTGCCCGTGGCGTGGGAGTCCCTGATGACCCTGCGCGCCCCCGGCCCGGGCGACCCGGTCCCGGCCGGGCCGACCTCGTTGCCACCCGCCACTAGGCACGACGCGACGGAGGCGGCGAAGGCTGAGCTGCGCTCCCAGGTCAGCGCCCTGACCGCCGAGCGGCGGGCGTGGATCAAGGCCGCCAAGGTGCAGTTGGACGCCACTCAGTACCGGTTCGAAGAATCCATCGCCGAGCGACCCGTCGCCGAGCGCGCCCAGCTCCTCAGCGAGTTCACGACGGCCAAGGCACAACGCCTAGCCGTCCTTCATGACATCGCGCAGGTCACCGCCAGCGCCGTAAGGCTTGTCGGCTGGGTGGCCGTCACCGGCGCCGCTCGTGCCGACCAACTTGGCTATGACCCGGATGCGGAGAAGCTCGCTATCGCAACCGTCGTTACCGAGTTGGAGAAGCTCGGGTACGACGTCGACGACCGGCAGACCGCTGGCCTTGGCTACGACCTGTACGCCCGGCACCGGACCACTCGCGAGCAGCGCCTGGTCGAGGTCAAGGGCGTTCAGGGTTCGCTGCGGGCGGTGTGGCTGGAGCAGAACGAGTGGGCGCAGGCCCAGCAGCGCGGTAAGGAGTACTGGCTGTATGTCGTGGGCTCCTGCGCAACCGCGCCGGTCGTCCAGCTGCGCCAGCAGGACCCCGCCGCCGTTCTCGGCGGTCCCCGCCGCATCGAGCGCTTCCAGATCCCCCTGTCCGAACTCAACCGGCTGATCGGAGCCCAGGCATGACCACCCAGCTCGACGCCACCACCGCCGCGCTAGGTGGGAACGCTGACTCGGCGAGCACCGGGCCCGACGTGACTACACGCCTGATCGACACCTGGTTCCCGTGTCCGGAAGTGGATGCTGCGGTCGGCACCCCCGCCGGGTCCGGCCGCAGCGAGAAGGCACTGTTCACGTGGTTCGCCTCCCGACCCATCGCCCAGGCCCGCGCCGCCGTCCTGTGCTCCCTGCTGCTCGACACCCCCAAGAACCGAGCCGACATCAAGTCCGCAGTCCTAACCGGCGACGAGGCCGCGATGACGCGACTGCGAACCCGCATCGCCGAGCAGTACGGCCCCAAGCCCCCGGTCGTCCTCGACATGTTCTCCGGCCGCGGCATTATCCCCCTCGAGGCCGCCCGCGCCGGCGCCTCTTCCATCGGCACAGATCTTTCCCCCGTCGCCACCCTGGCCGGCCGGCTGCTCGCCGACTACCCGCTGCGGGACTGGTCAGCCGAGCCGCCGCTGCCGTTCGCCCCGCCCGGCGACTTCGGGAACGAGGATGACCATAATGTCCCCATTCCGGCCTCTCGGCCGGGTAAGCGCAGGGGGGCGCCGAAAAATGTCCAGCTGGGTCTGGAGGGGTTGGCGGGGGAGCCGCGGCTGCTTGCCGATGTCCGCACCGTGCTAGCCGAAGTGGGCCGGCGCGTCGGGGCCGAGGTCGCTTACCTGTATCCGGGCAACGCTGCCCAGGGTGGGGAGGTCCCGTGGGCTTACCTGTGGGCGGTCACCATCCCCTGCGACGGTTGCAGCCGCCCGTTCCCCCTGGTCGGCGCGACGCGGCTCCGGTTCCCCAACAAGCGGCAGGACGACCTGGGCCAGTCGTTCTACATCGCCACAGACGGCGACCAATGGCGCATCGTCATCCACGACGGCGAACCCCGCGACGGCTCAGCCACGTACACCGCCCCCGCGGGCCGGCGTGGCAAGTCCGCTCGTTGCCCGTTTCCCACCTGCGGGCACACCCACAGTCTGGACGTGGTGAAGGCCATGGGCTTCGCCGGACAATACGCCGATGCGATGCTGGCAGTCGCCGAAACCGACCCGGACACCAAGCAGAAGATCTTCCGCACGCCACGGCAGGACGAGATCGAGGCGGCGGCCAAGGCCGATCCAGCGGCTCTCCCGACAATCTCGGGACTGTCTGCATGCCCGACTGAGCCGATACCAAAGACCGCCGGTGTTGACGCCCGTCAGTATGGCTTCCTGACGTATGGCGCGCTGATGAACCCGCGACAGGCTGTGCTCTTCGCCACCACCACCCGGGTCATCGACGACCTGTACCGGGAGCTCAGCGGGACGGTCAGCGATGAGTACGCACGAGCTCTCGCAGCCTACGCCGCCGCCAACGTTCCCCGGCAGCTTCGTCGCTCCACAAGGGGCGCTAACCTGGCACCGTTCGGTGGCAATGCCAACCGCGATGCAACCTGGGTGCAAATCGGTGATGTCTTCTCGTCCCAGTCAGTCATCAAGTTCAACTTCGACTACATCGAGGCTGGTCCCGGGAGCGGGCCCGGCACCTGGTCCTCCGTGTCGGCCAGCCTCGTCAACGCACTAAAGAAGGTGCTGGACGAGAACCACGCCGGGGGTCGACCGGGGCGTTTCCGACGAGAGTCGGCCGTCGCCCTGCCGTTCCGTGACGGCACCATCGACGTGCTCGTCTGCGACCCCCCGTACTACCAGATGATCGCCTACGCGGACTCCTCAGACCTATTCCACGTCTGGTTCAAGCGCGCGCTCCGCTCCGCCATGCCGGACCTGTTCGACGGCAGCGTCGACGGCAACGACGGGCTCCAGGAGAAGGCTGAAGAGATCATCGTCAAGGGCCGCGGGGCAAAGGGCCACGGTGATCACCGCACCGAGGAATTCTACGAGATGATGCTGGCACGGGCGTTTGGCGAGGCCCGCCGCGTTCTTAAGGCCGACGGGCACTTGACGGTGATCTTCGGGCACTCCGACCCGGAGGCGTGGAAGCGGCTGTTAGCCGCGCTTACCGATGCCGGCTTCGTTGTGACGTCCTCATGGCCATCCCGCACCGAGACGGCGGTTACAGGGGTGGCCACCATTTCCGTGACCGTCTCCATCGGGGCACGCTTGGCCCCCGCGAACCGGCCGGTCGGCATCGCAGCACAGGTCGACGCCGACGTGATTGCTGAAGTGAAGAGCCGCTGCCGGGGCTGGGACACCGACGGCCTCGCGCTCGAGGACCAACTCATGGCCTCCTACGGCGCCGCCCTGCAGATTGTCGGCAGCTACAGCAAGGTCATTACACCTGACGGCAGCAGCGTGTTGCTGGAGCATTACATGGCGCTCGCGCGGCGCGCTGTCCGTGATGCTGTCGCCCTGCGGTTGGATGAGCTGCCCCTGGAGACCTTCGACCCGCACTCTCGCTTGGCGATCTTCTGGCACGAGGTTCACGGCCGCTTAGATGTCCCCAAGGGTGAGGCCAGGTTCTTTGCACAGTCCGACGGCCTCCGCTTGGAGGACCTGCGCGGCCCGGTCCTCACCGAAACCAAGGCCGGCTTTCGGCTTCGCCACGACGCCCCCAGTCGGCTCACTCCGGCCTCCAGCGTCTACGAGGTCGTTCGTGGCATGGCCGCTTCCTGGTCCGCCGGCACCGAAGCAGTCGCCGCCTGCCTCGCCGCCGCGGAGCGGCCTCCGACTGACGCCCATGTGTGGGCGCTCGTCGACTGGCTCACCACCAAGCTGCCCGCATCCGACCCGGTCGCCGTCGCGTTGGCGGCGGTCAAGCGCAACCGCGGATCCGTCCAGGCCAACGCTGCCACGCGAACCGCCGCCGCTGCGGCCGTCCAGTCCAGCCTGTTCGAGGAGACCCTGTGACCGCACCCGCCTACGGCATCCATTGGGCCGATGTCCTGACGCTGCGCGAGGAGGTCCGGCCAGCGCGTGCGTGACCACCCGGGCCCCGGCGCCGTGCCCCACCAGCACCGCCCGCCGCGGCAGGCCCGCCGCCACCTGGGTCACGTCATGGGCGTACGACCGCAGCGTCGCCCCCGGCGCCGGCTCGCTGCCGCCGTGCCCGCGCAGGCTGAGCGCGTACGCGGGGAAACCGCGGGACGCCGCGTGCTCCAACCAGTGCTCGGCGAACGCCCACGCCCCGTGCCCGAACCCGGGCACGAAGAGCAGCGGTGGTCGACCCTCCTCCAGTTGCGGCACGGCGCTGAGCACCTCGCGACGGGCGGGGCGCTCCGGTCGGGCCCACTCCCGGGCCCGCACGATCCGCACCCGCTCGATACTCACTGGGCCACCCCTTCGTTCGCGACTGCGGGGCTCCGCTTCGCTGCACTCCTCGCGCTCACCGGGCCACCCCTTCGTTCGCGACTGCGGGGCTCCGCTTCGCTGCACTCCTCGCGCTCACCGGCCGCCTTCCAGCTCGTCCAGGGCGCGCTGGACGGCGCGCAGGTAGTCGGCGTGGCCCACCTCGAACCAGTGGCGGGTGCTGTCCTTGACCGCGCCGGAGTAGCGCTCGCCGACGCCGGCGGCGACCTTCTTGGCGAACGCCGCGGCCCGGTCCGGCCGGGTGGCCCGCAGCCGCAGCAGGCGGGCGAAGAGCACGCTCTGCCAGTGCGAGATGGTGAAGACGCCGGAATCCGGCTGCACCAGACCGACCACCGCCAGGGTGGGGTGCCCGGCGGTGAACTCGTTCAGCCAGAGCCGGGGCCGGCCGACGCCCTCGTCGTCGCCAAGCACCTTCGCCTCCAGGAACTCGAAGCGCGGCAGGTAGCCGGTGGCGAAGATGACCAGCTCGGGGTCGATCTCCCGGCCGTCGGTCAGCTCGACCGACCGGTCGTGGAAGCGGGCCAGCTCCGGCACCGGGCTGATCTCGCCGTGACCGACGTAGTACACGAGCTGGCTGTTCGCGATCGGGTGCGTCTCGTAGACCCGGTGGTCCGGCTTGGGCAGGCCGAACCGGGTGAGGTCGCCGACGGTGAGCCGCAGCGTCCAGTGGTAGAGCCACTGGCGGACCCGCAGCGGCACCCGCAGCGCGAGCAGGCTGTCGTTGACCTGGTCGGCGGGACGGCCGAGGACGTACTTCGGGGCGTACCAGTAGCCGCGGCGGGTGGAGTGCCAGCAGCGGGACGCCTGCTGGGCCGCCTCGACCGCGATGTCGCAGCCGGTGTTGCCGGCGCCGACCACCAGCACCCGCTTGCCGCGCAACTGCGCCGGGTCCTTGTAGGACGAGGCGTGCATCACCTCGCCGCGGAACCCCTCCAGCCCCTCGTAGCGGGGCAGCTTCGGCGACCAGTTGTGCCCGTTGGCGACGACCACCGCCGCATACCGCGAGGTGCGCTCCGGGCCGTACCCGCCGGTGCTGCGGGTGGTCACGTCCCAGCGGTCCCCCTCGACCGGCTCCACCCGCACCACCTCAGTGCCGAACCAGATGTGCCGGCGCAGGTCGAAGTGGTCGGCGTACCGCTCGAAGTAGGACAGCAGCTGGCTGTGGTGCGGGTAGTCCGGCCAGTCGTCCGGCATCGGGAAGTCGGGGAACTGGGTGAACGGCCGGGACGAGATGAGGTGGGTGCTGGCGTAGACCGGGCTGCGGTCGTGCCGCCAGTTCCAGGCCCCGCCGACGCCGGTCTCCCGCTCGTAGCAGTCCACGCCGAAGCCGTGCTCGGCGAGGTTCTTCACCGCGGTGAGGCCGCTGGCCCCGGCCCCGATGACGCAGACCGTGTCACCCCGGTCCGAGACCGGGCGGCCGTCCGGGGTCTGGGCGAGCGTCCCCGGCGGAGCGTCGGGGCGGCCGAGGTCGGTGGAGGAGGACACCGGGGAATCTCCTTATGTACGGCACGGTGTGCCGGGTCGCTGCGAAATCCTGCCGACAACTCCCGCCGTTGTCCAGCCCCGCCCGCCGGCCGCCGCCGGTGGCGGCTCAGTCGACCGCGGGCAGCAGCAGGTCCACCAGCACCGGGAAGTGGTCGCTGGCCCGGCGGGTCAGCGGCGTGTCCACCACGTCGTAGTCGACCACGGTGACCCGCGGGTCGACGAAGAGGGCGTCGATGCGGCGGCGCGGGTCGCACACGGGTGAGGTGTGCCGGTCGGCCCGGTCGGCGGCGACCGCGGCGTCGGTCAGTCCCGCCGCGACGGTCCGCCAGG
>NZ_JAEVHJ010000215.1:0-11491 GCF_016802855.1 Micromonospora sp. ATA51
GGACCCGACCTCGGTCACCACCCGCGCGACGGCCATGTCCCGCCCGGTGACCCAGGCGGTCACCCGGGCGACCTGCCGGTCCAGGTCGGCTCGCTGGTCAACCGACGACACGCGGGCGTAGACGACGACCTGACCCTGCCGGGCGTCGTCGGTCACCTCCACCATGATCGTGCCGGACGGAAGACGCCGAGCGGGCACCGGCATGGTCCCCTCCCGGAACCAGCGGTACGCGGTCTGCGGGTGCACACCGTTACGGCGCGCCCACTCAGCAAGCTTCACAGAACGATACTAACACTCATATATTCGTATGTTTGATCACGGGAGAGTGAGCAGTTGTCAGCCCCCTCGCCGCACCCCCACCCCGGCGATCTTGCAGTTGGGTCCGCGATTCACCCCGGTCCGTGGCTTTCGCTCGGGCGCCGGCCCGCTGTCGGTCAGGACGGGAAGCGGCGGGCCAGGTCGGCGCGGGTGGGCATCGCGACGGCGCCGCCGGGGGACTCGCAGACCAGGCCGGCGACCCGCAGGGCGAACGCGACCCGCTGCTGCCAGCCGGCCGGGTCCGTGGGCTCGCCGTCGACGAGCAGCTCGGCGATGAGGGCGCCCATCACCGAGTCACCGGCACCGGTGGCGTCCACCGCCCGGACCTTGGGCGCCGGGATCCGTACCACGTCGGGGCCGGCGGCGACCAGCGCGCCGGCGGCGCCGAGGGTGACCACCACCGTGCCCGCGCCCAGCTCGCGCAGGTACGCGGCGACCCCCTCGACCGGCTCACGCGGATAGAGCAGCTCGGCGTCGGCGGTGCTGAGCTTGACCAGGTGCGCGCTCGCGGCGAACTCGGCCACCACCTCACGCAGCCGCTCGAGGGCCCCCGGCCGGCCCAGCAGCCGGGGCCGGACGTTCGGGTCGAACACCCGCAGCGCGCCGGCGATCGACCAGGCCCGGCGCGCGGCGGCGCGCACCGGCGGGTCGAGCAGCACGATCGATCCGCAGTAGAGCACGTCGGCGCCCTCGACCAGCGCCACGTCCAGGTCGTCGGCGGTGAGCAGCGCGTACGACCGGGGCTCGCCGTAGAAGCGGAAATCCGGTTCGGGGCCGGCGAAGGTGGCCACCGCGAGGGCGGTCGGCGCCGGCACGGTCACCGCGCCGGCCAGCCCGACCCCGGCCGCGCCCAGGAACGCGCGGATCCGGGCGGCGAGCGCGTCGTCACCGAGCGACCCGACGAACTGGACGTCTCCGCCGAGTCGGGCCACCGCGACGGCCACGTTGAGCGGGCCACCGCCGATCGCCTGCCGGTAGACGGGCTGCCCGTCGTACTCGGCGTCGAGCAGGTCGACCAGCGCCTCACCGAGCACCACCGCGTATCCCATTCCGGTCCTTTCGTCGTCGACGCCGCCGCACCGTCCACCGCGCCTCGACCGATCTTGTCGCCTCAGGCTGGCACAGTCCGCGGCCTGATGGCCGTCGAAAACACGGTATTGGCGTAGCGGGCCGGGTGCGAGTCGCGGGGTTGAGCGCCGAGCCACCAGGTGCGCCGGGTCCGCGCGGCAGGCGCGCGCTCCGGTCTATTCCGGACGGTGGATGGGTCCCGCCAGCTTCGCCAGCGCTCTGCCCGTCCCGCCCCAGCGGCCGGCGACGATCTGCGCCGCCACACTCACCGCAGTCTCCTCGGGCGTGCGCCCGCCGAGGTCCAGGCCGATCGGCGCGGCGAGCCGGTCGAGTTGCGCCACGCTGACGCCCGCCTCCCGGAGCTGCTTGCGCCGCTCGTCGTGGGTACGCCGGGAGCCCATCGCCCCCACGAACGCCAGCGGGTGCCGCAGCGCCAGGGCGAGCACCGGCACGTCGAACTTCGGGTCGTGGGTGAGCACGCAGACCGCGGTCCGCGCGTCCACGCGGCCGGCGTCCAGCTCCGCCCGCAGGTACCGGTGCGGCCAGTCCACCACCACCTCGTCCGCGTCGGGAAACCGCGGGGCGGTGGCGAAGACCGGTCGCGCGTCGCAGACGGTCACCCGGTAACCGAGGAACGCGCCGATCCGGGCGACCGCGGCGGCGAAGTCGATGGCCCCGAAGACGATCATCCGGGGCGGCGTGGCGTACGTCGCCACGAAGAGGCTGAGGCCGCTGCCGCGCCGCTGCCGTCGTAGCCGTAGCGGAGCACCGCGCCGCGGCCGGCGGCGAGCAACCCGAGTGCGTCGGCGGAGGCCGCGGCGTCCAACCGCTCCCCGCCCAGCGTGCCGCTCGTCCCGTCCTCGGTCAGCACCAGCCGCCGGCCGAGCCGGCCCGCCGGGTCGGCCGGCGCCGCCAGCGCCGGTGGATCGCCCGCGTCGGCCGCGACGCAGGTGACCACGGCTACCGGCCGGCCGGCGCGCCGCGCGGCGGCGACCGCCCCCAGTTCCGGGAAGCCCGCCGGTCGACCCGCTCCAGGAACACGTCGAGCTCCCCGCCGCAGGTGAGGCCGACCGCGTACGCGTCGTCGTCGCTGACCGCGTAGCGAGCGAGTTCCGGGGTTCCGGTGTCGAGGACGGCGCGCGCCCGCTCGTACAGGTCGGCCTCGACGCAGCCGCCGGAGACACTGCCGGTGACCGTGCCGTCGGCCGCGACCAGCATCGCGGCGCCGGGCGGTTGCGGTGCGGACCGCCGGGTGGCCACGACGGTGGCCAGCGCCACCGGCTCGCCACCCCGCCAACGTCGGTGCAGTTCGTCGAACACGTCCGGCACAAGTCCCGCCTCTCCGTCCGGTCGGCGCGCGCCGGCTGACGGCCGGCGGAGAACCGAGGCGGCCGTCTGGGCCACCCCGGCACGCCGCGGCCGGTACGCCAGCGGCACCAAGTCCGACGATCTGCCCTTTCCAGAACATTCCGAAATATATGGTCGCTTCGGGCACGAGGAGGTGCGAGTTGGTGAAGTCGTACCAGGCGATCCGGACCGCTCCGGCCCCGGACAGCGCGGTGGTCCGGGGTCCGGGCGAGGTGGCGGTCCGCCTGCGGGTGAACGGGGAGACCCGGACGATGTCCGTCGAGCCGCGGGTCAGCCTGCTCGACGCCCTCCGGGACCGGCTCGAGCTGACCGGCACGAAGAAGGGCTGCAACCAGGGCGCCTGCGGGGCCTGCACGGTCTGGGTGGACCGGCGGCGGGTGCTGGCCTGCCTGACGCTCGCGATCAGCTGCGAGAACCGCGAGGTGGCCACCATCGAGGGGCTGGCCGAGGGGGACACGCTGCACCCGATGCAGCAGGCGTTCCTCGACGCGGACGCGTTCCAGTGCGGCTACTGCACGCCGGGGCAGCTCATGTCCGCGGTGGCGCTGCTGGCCGAGGGACACGCCGGCGACGACGCGGAGATCCGGGAGTGGATGAGCGGCAACATCTGCCGCTGCGCCGCGTACCCGCACATCCGCGCGGCGATCCGCCGGGTGCGGGACGAGCAGGGGGGCAGCGGTGCGGCCGATTAGCTACTCCCGGGTCGCGGACGTCGGCACCGCGATCGGCACCGTCAGCGCCGACCCGGAGAGCGCCTTCCTCGCGGGCGGCACCACCCAGGTCGACCTGATGCGGATCTACGTTGAGCAGCCGCGCCGCCTGGTCGACATCAACGACCTGCCGCTGACCCGCGTCGAGGAACTGCCCGACGGCGGGCTGCGGCTCGGCGGGCTGGCCCGGATGAGCGACGTGGCGGAGGAGCCGGCGGTGGTCCGGCGGTACCCGATGGTCGCCGAGGCGCTGCTGATGGGCGCCTCCCCGCAGCTGCGCAACATGGCCACCGTCGCCGGGAACCTGATGCAGCGGGTGCGGTGCAGCTACTTCCGGGACGTCGCGGCCGGCTGCAACAAGCGCGCCCCGGGCACCGGGTGCAGCGCGCTGGACGGCATCAACCGGGGGCACGCGGTGCTCGGCACCAGCGAGTGCTGCATCGCCACCCACCCCTCCGACGTCGCGGTGGCCCTGGTCGCGCTGGACGCGGTGGTGCAGACCGAGGGACCGGCCGGGCGGCGGAGCATCCCGATCGACGACTTCTTCCTGCTCCCCGGGCAGACCCCGGAACGGGAGCACCCGCTGACCCACGGCGAACTCGTGACCGGCATCGACCTGCCACCGCTCCCGGTCGCGGCCACCTCCCGGTACGTCAAGATACGCGACCGCGAGTCGTACGAGTTCGCGCTCGCCGCCGTCGCGGTGGCCATGTCGGTCGCCGGCGGCCGGATCACCGAGATCCGGCTGGCCCTGGGCGGGGTGGCCACCAAACCGTGGCGGGCCCGGGCGGCCGAGCGGGTGCTCGACGGCGCGCCGGCCGACACCGACTCGTTCACCCGCGCCGCGGAGGCGGAGCTGGCGTCGGCGGTGCCGCACGGGATGAACGCCTTCAAGATCGAGCTGACCCGACGGACCATGGTCCGCGCCCTGGCGGAGATGGCACAGCGGGAGGGGACGGCATGAGCCCGGCGATCGGCGGCACCCTCAACCGGGTGGACGGCCGCTTCAAGGTACGCGGCGAGTCGCGCTACTCGGCCGAGGTGCCGGTGACCAACCTGGCGCACGCGGTGATCGTGAACGCGAAGATCGCCAGCGGCCGGATCACCGCGATCGACACCAGCGAGGCCGAGCGGGCCGAGGGCGTGCTGGCCGTGCTCACCCACCGCAACCTGGGCCGGGTCGCCACCGTGCCGCGGCTGCTCCCCTCGCTGGCCGGGCTGGCCGCGCCGGGACAGACCTTCTTCCCGATGCAGGACGACACCATCCACTACGGCGGCCAGCCGGTCGCGTCGTGGTCGCCGACACCATCGAACGCGCCGACCACGCCGGCACCCTGATCCGCATCGAGTACGAGACCACGCCCGCCACCACCCTGCTCGACCAGGCCCGCGACCGGGCGTACGTGCCGGAGCGGATCTTCGGCGGCCTGCTGCCCGGGCACGCGTCCCGGGGCGACGTGACGAAGGCGCTGGCCGAGGCGGAGGTGTGCGTGGACGCCACCTACCGGTTCGCGCCCAACCACCACAACCCGATCGAGCCGTCGGCCAGCACCGCCGTCTGGGAGGACGTCGACCGGCTGACCGTCTACGACTCCACCCAGGGACCGAACGCCGTCCAGTTCACCCTCGCCGAGCTGCTCGGCCTGCCACCCATCTCGATCCGGGTGGTCAGCCACGCCGTGGGCGGCAGCTTCGGATCCAAGGCGATGGTCTGGCACCACCCGGCAGTGGCCGCGCTCGCCGCCCGGCACGTGGGCCGGCCGGTGCGGCTGGTGCTCAGCCGGGAGCAGATGTTCACCTCCTGCGGGCACCGCGAGGAGCAGGAGCAGCAAATCACCCTCGGCGCCCGCGCCGACGGCCGGATCACCGCCCTGCGCCACCACAAGCTCTCCCTCACCTCGCCCTTCGACGACTGGGCGGAACCGTCGTTGCAGAGCCCGTCGGTGGCGTACACCAGCCCCAACTACGAGGGCGTCTACCACCTGGTCCGGGGCAACACCATCACCCCGACCTTCACCCGGGCCCCCGGGGAAGCGACCGGAATGTTCGCGCTGGAGTGCGCGATGGACGAGCTGGCCGAGCGGATCGGGATCGACCCGCTGGAGCTGCGGCTGCGCAACTACTCGGCGACCGACCCGGAGAGCGGCAAGCCGTGGTCCAGCAGCGGGCTGACGGAGTGCTACCAGCGGGCGGCCGAGCTGTTCGGCTGGCACGACCGCGACCCGCGGCCCCGGTCCCGGCAGGACGGGCAGTGGTTGATCGGCACCGGCATGGCCAGCGCGCTCTACCCGGTGACCCAGCCGGTGAACCCGCAGCGGGCCCGGGCCCGGCTCTACAACGACGGCACCGCGGTGGTCGAGGCCGGCGTCTCCGAGTTCGGCACGGGCGTGTTCACCGCGATGACCCAGGTCGCCGCGGACGCGCTGGGCATCCCGGTGGAACGGGTGCGCTTCGTCGGCGGCAGCAGCGACCTGCCGAACGTCACCGCCGCGGTGGGGTCCGCCGGCACCAGCGCGGTCGGCTCGGCCGTACACCTGGCGGCGAGCCAGCTGCGCGACGAGCTGATCCGGCGCGCGGTGGCCGACGACCACTCGCCGCTGCGCGACGCCGACCCGGCGAACGTGGAGGTCCGCGACGGCAAGATGGTGCTGCGCGACCGCCCCGACGTCGGCGAGACCTACGCCGACCTGATGCACCGCACCTTCGCCCCCGACGTGGAGGTGCTCGGCACCTGGAACCCGCCGCCGCAGGACGCCGGGTACGGCGTGCACACCTTCGGCGCGCAGATGGCCGAGGTCGCGGTGGACGCCGACCTCGGCGTGGTCCGGGTACGCCGGATGGTCGGCGTGTTCGCGCCGGGCCGGGTACTCAACCGCAAGACCGCGCACAGCCAGCTCATGGGCGGCATGCTCTGGGGGCTGGGCCAGGCGCTGCTGGAGGCCACCCGGATGGACCCGCGCCTGGGTCGCTGGGCCAACGCCAGCCTCGGCGACTACCTGGTCCCGGTCAACGCGGACGCCCCGGACGTGGTGGTCGACACCGTCGAGGTGCACGACGAGGTGGTCAACCCGCTGGGGATGAAGGGCGTCGGCGAGATCGGCGTGGTGGGTGCGGCGGCCGCCATCGCCAACGCCGTCTACCACGCCACCGGGCGGCGCCAGTACGAGCTGCCGATCACGCTGGAGAAGCTGCTCTGAGCACCGGGTGACACCGGCCGGGTCCCGCTGAACGATCAAGAGGTTCGCGCCCCGCCGGAGCCGCCTCCGGAAGCGCAAACCTCTCGACCAACAGCGGGCGGGCCGGACGCGGCCCGACGGTCAGCGGACCATGCTGCCGACCACCGGCTTGGTGAGCAGGGCGGACTGGTTGCGCTGGATGCCCGGGTCGAGGGTCTTGGCGACGAAGATGGCGTGCCAGATGCAGAAGATCAGCACGGTCCACACCTTGCGGGAGTGGTCGGCCTCCTCCCGCTTGTGCTCGTCCAGCAGCCGCATCGCGTACGGCAGGTCGATCAGGTCGCCGGCACCCGAGGTGGCCAGCACGTGCCGGGCCCACTCGTACATCTCGCCGCGCAGCCAGACCCGGGTCGGGGTCGGGAAGCCCAGCTTCTTCCGGTTGACGATGGCCGGCGGCACCACGCCCTGCAGCGCCTGGCGCATGGCGTACTTGGTGGCGTCGGAGCGGGGCGGCAGCTTCAGGTCCACCGGGATGCCGGCCGCGACGTTGAACACCTCGCGGTCGAGGAAGGGCACCCGCACCTCCAGCGAGTGCGCCATCGAGATCCGGTCGGCCTTGACCAGGATGTCGCCGCGCAGCCAGGTGTAGAGGTCGACGTACTGCATCTTGGTGACGTCGTCCAGCTCGGTGCACTCCGCGTAGATCGGCGCGGTGACGTCGGTGTAGCGGACCGAGGGGTCGTAGCGGCGAAGCAGGTGCTGCTTCTCCTCCTCGGTGAACATCCGGGCGTTGCCGTAGTAGCGCTGCTCGATCGGGGTGGTGCCGCGCTCCAGGAAGCTCTTGCCCTTGACCCCCTGCGGGATGGCCTTGGAGACCGCCCGCAGCCCCTTCTGCACGCCGTCGGGCAGGCCGTTGACCGCGTTGAGGGAGAGCGGCTCCCGGTAGATCGTGTAACCGCCGAAGAACTCGTCCGCGCCCTCGCCGGAGAGGACCACCGTGACGTGCTCGGCGGCCTTCTTCGCCACGAAGTAGAGCGGGACCAGCGCCGGGTCGGCCACCGGGTCGTCCAGGTGCCAGACGATCTTCGGCAGCGCGTCGATCATGTCCTGCGGCCCGATCTTGGTCGGGATGGTGGTCACGTCGAGGTGCCGGGCCGAGTCCTGGGCGACGTCGATCTCCGAGTAGCCCGGGACGTCGTAGCCGACGGTGAAGGTGAGGATGTTCGGGTTGAACTCGCGGGCCAGCGCGACCACCGCGGTGGAGTCGATGCCGCTGGACAGGAACGAGCCGACCGGCACGTCCGAGCGCATGTGCATCCGGACGCTCTCCCGCAGCGTCTCCCGGATCTCGTGGTAGAGCTTCTGCTCGTCGGAGACCGGGGCCGGCCGGAACACCGGCCGGTACCACCGGCGCACCTCGATCCGGCCGCCCGGTGTCCAGGTGAGGTACTCCCCCGACCCGATCCGGTTGATCCCCTTGTGCAGGGTGCCCGGCTCGGGGACGTACTGCAGGGTCAGGTAGTGGCTCAGGTTGGCCGCGTCGATCCCGGCGTCGCCGGCGTACGCGGACTGCGCGAACGGCAGCAGCGCCTTCTTCTCAGAGGCGAGGTAGAGGCCGTCGGCGGTCTCCAGGTAGTGCAGCGGCTTGATGCCGAAGTAGTCCCGGGCGCCGAACGCCCGCCGTTCCTGCCGGTCCCAGATGACGAAGGCGAACATGCCCCGCAGCCGGGTGAGCACCTGCTCGCCCCAGTAGTGGTATCCGGCGACGATCACCTCGCCGTCACCGTTCGTGGCGAACTGGGCGCCGAAGTCCCGGATCAGCTCGTCCCGCAACTCGATGTAGTTGTAGATCTCACCGTTGAAGGTGAGCAGGTAGCGGCCGCCCGCGTAGGGCAGCGGCTCGTGGCTGAGCGCCACGTCGATGATCGCCAGACGCTTGTGCGCGAACACCCCGTCCGCGTACTGGCCGGAGGCGTCGCCGACCACCTCGACCCCGGTCTCGTCCGGGCCGCGGTGGTGCAGGCACTCCAGTGCTCCGGCGATGTTGTCGCGGTGGGCGGCGGCGTCGCCGCGCGCGCTGAAGAAGGCCAGGAGTCCGCACATGGTGGTCATCTTTCCACGCGGCCGGACCGGACGTCGCGGCACCGCAGGCTCTTCCCGTCACGGTTCGCGCGGTACGGTCTGGACCAGCGACGAGGCGCAAGGAGGCGGATCATGGCCGAGGAGCGGGCGCAGCAGGGCAAGCCGGCGGACGGCACCGAGTCACACGACCCGGACTTCCCGGAGGCGTTCCTGGCGTTCATGCGGCAGGGCTGGCGGGACACCGAGCTGCCGGTGGGCCCGCGGCCGGAGGTGCCCAACTACGCCAAGCGGCGGGCCGCGCTCTCCACGGCCTTCCCCGGCGAGACCCTGGTCATCCCCACCGGCGGGGAGAAGGTACGCGCCAACGACACCGACCACCCATTCCGGCCGGGCAGCGACTTCGCGTACCTGACCGGCGACCACGACCCGGACAGTGTGCTGGTGCTGCGGCCGAACGGCTCCGGGCACGACGCCACGCTGTACATGCGGCCCCGGTCGTCCCGGAAGACCGACGAGTTCTTCCGCAGCCGGCACGGCGAGCTGTGGGTGGGCCGGCGGCACACCCTCGGCGAGAAGTCGACCGAGCTGGGGCTGCCGACCGCCGACCTGACCGAGCTGGACACGGCCCTGGCCGACTGCGCGCCGGGGCGTACCCGGGTGTTGCGCGGTTTCGACGCCCGGGTGGACGCGGCCGTGCGGCCGTTCGACGGCGCCCGCGCCGAGGGCCAGCCGGCCCGCGACCGGGAGCTGGCCATCGCCATCTCGGAGCTGAAGCTGGTCAAGGACGAGTGGGAGATCGCCCAGCTCCAGGAGGCGTGCGACGCCACCGTCCGGGGCTTCGAGGACGTCGCCCGGGCGCTGCCGGCCGACCGTGGGGTCTCCGAGCGGCTGCTGGAGGGGATCTTCGCGCTGCGCGCCCGGCACGACGGCAACGACGTCGGCTACGGCTCGATCGTCGGCGCCGGCGAGCACGCCACGATCCTGCACTGGGTGCACAACCACGGCGCCACCCGCCCGGGCGAGCTGCTGCTGATGGACATGGGCGTGGAGAACCGCAACCTCTACACCGCCGACGTCACCCGGGTGCTGCCGGTCGACGGCCGGTTCACCCCGTTGCAGCGCCAGGTGTACGACGCGGTCTACGCCGCGCAGCAGGCCGGGATCGACATCATCAAGCCGGGTGTCGCGTTCCGGGAGGTGCACCTGACCGCGATGCGGGTGCTCGCCGAGGCGCTCAAGGATCTCGGGCTGCTGCCGGTGAGCGTGGACGAGGCGATGGACCCGGCCTCGACCGTCTACCGCCGGTGGACCCTGCACGGCACCAGCCACATGCTCGGCATCGACGTGCACGACTGCGCCAACGCCCGCAAGGAGAAGTACCGCGACGGCGCGCTCGGCGAGGGCTACGTGCTGACCGTGGAGCCGGGGCTCTACTTCCAGCCCGAGGACGAGCTGGTCCCCGAGGAGCTGCGCGGCATCGGCGTCCGGATCGAGGACGACATCCTGGTCACGGCGACCGGCGCGGTGAACCTGTCCGCCGGCCTGCCGCGCCGCTCGGACGAGGTGGAGACCTGGCTGGCCGAGCAGCGCGAGGCGGGTCCGCGCCTGCCGGGCTGATCCGGGTACGACCCACGGCGGGCCCCGCCGCCGGCGTCTGCGACGTATCTCGTCGTTACGACACCGGTGGCGGGGCCCGTCGCCGTTTCCGCTGCTCGGAGCCTTTCCTGCCGGTGCGCCCCGGCCATGCCGACCGCCCCGGATGTGAGCGGAATGCGGGCTTTTTTCAGATACGTCCTCGTCGTGAGGATCCTTCTCATACGGTGTGCATCAGAGGCTGCAACCGATTTGTAGCTGGTCGCCCCACCTCAGGCGGGTCGGCCCCTTTGTAGCACGAAAGGGCGGAAGGCTCTGATGTCCAACGACGTAACGACTACCGACGGCGGGGCGCCGATGCCCCCGCCGACGAACAGGCGGCGGGCGCTCTGGGTCGCCACCGGCGTGGCCGGGCTGACCGGCGTCGTCGGTCTGGCGGCGCTGGGTGGTCTCGCGGCTCGAGACGACAAGTCCGACGACCCCCAGCGCGTCGCGGAGAACCACGCGGCGGCGCCCCAGAACGCCGCCGACGCCGGCAAGAGCGGCGAAGGCCATGACGCCAGGGAGGAGGCCCGTGACGAGAAGGGTCACGAGGGTGAGGACCGTGGTGACTGGGACGATCACGGGCGGGTGCGGGAGGTGCCGTGTGACGAGGAGGAGCTGATCGAGGCGGTCGATCAGGCGAACCGGGATCAGGGCGGCACGTTGAAGCTGGCCGAGCACTGCACCTACGAGTTGAGCTTCTCCGACAAGAAGGACCTCGCGGGTCTGCCGACGATCAAGCAGGACATCACGATCAAGGGCAACGACTCGACGATCAAGCGGGACTCCGAGGACGCGTTCCGGATCTTCCGGGTCGCCGACGGTGGTGACCTGACCCTGAAGGACCTCACCGTCAAGGGCGGCAACGCCTCCGAGTTCAAGTACGGGTCGGGGCCGTCCTCCGGCTCGCAGGGCTCCGGCTCGCAGGGCTCCGGCTGGCAGGGCTCCGACTGGCAGGGCTCCGGCTCACAGGGCGCCCCGGGTGGCGCGCCGGGCGCCGCGGGTGCGCCGGGTGGCCAGGGTGCGCCGAGCGGCGCGCCGGGTGCTCCATGGCGAGTCCAAGCTCGCTGACACCTTCGCCCACTATCCGCTCGACCCTGCGACCGATGACTACGTCCGGAAGGAGCTGGCGCA
>NZ_JAEVHJ010000216.1:0-11435 GCF_016802855.1 Micromonospora sp. ATA51
CCGGTGGACGTGGCCTGGCGGCCGAAGGCGTCCGACGGCGGCAGCCTGCGCGCCGCGGTGGCGGCCGAAGGCGTCCGACGGCGGCAGCCTGCGCGCCGCGGTCGGCGGCGGCAACGTGCTGGTCCGTGACGGGGCGGTGCAGAACATCGCCGACCTGACCCTCGCCCCGCGCACCTCGGTCGGCTTCTCCGCCGACGGGCGCAAAATGATCATGTTGACGGTGGACGGTCGGCAGGTGGACAGCCGCGGCGTCACCCAGACCGAGATGGGCCGGATGATGGTCGAGCTGGGTGCGTACACCGCGCTGAACCTCGACGGCGGCGGCTCCTCGACCCTGCTCGCCCGGGAACCGGGCGCGGCGGCGGTGCAGGTGGAGAACAGCCCCTCGGACGGCAGCGAGCGTCCGGTCCCCAACGGCCTGGCCATCTACGCGCCGAAGGGCAGCGGCCGGCTCACCGGGTACTGGCTGGAGACGGCGAGCGACCCGACCGCCGCGCCCGGCGTCGCCCCGATCCGCGGTGGCCGCCCGGACCGGGTCTTTCCCGGCCTGACCCGCGGCTCACCGCGCCGGCTACGACGAGACGTACGGCCCGGCCGCCGGGGCGCCGCAGTGGCGGGCGAACCCGGCCGTCCACGGAACGGTGGACGACGAGGGCGTCTTCCGGGCCGGCGCGCCCGGCCGCAGCACCGTCACCGCCTGGCGGGCGGAGGCCGGCGGCACCCTCGACCTCACCGTGCTCGGGGAGCTGGACCGGATCGACTCCACCGTGGACCGGCTCGGTCTGAACCGGCAGGGCGACACCGGGCTCTTCGGGGTGGTCGGCTACGACGCCGAGGGGAACACCGCGCCGATCGAGCCGGCCGACCTGAAGCTCGAGTACGACCCGAAGCTGCTCGCCGTCACCCCCACCGGGGACGGCAACCTCTCCGTCAAGGCGCTCGGCGAGAGCGGCTCCGGCCTGGTCACCGTCCACGTCGGCAAGCTCACCACCGTGCTGCCGGTCACCGTCGGACTGACCGACGTCCCGGTCGCCGGCTTCGACGACGCCGCGGCCTGGAAGTTCAGCCAGGCCCGGGCCAGCGGCTCCGTCGCGCCCGCGCCGGGCCACACGGGCCAGGGCCTCAAGCTGTCGTACGACTTCAGCCAGTCCACCGGCACCCGGGCCGCGTACGCCGACCCGCCGGCCTGGATCGAGGTGCCCGGCCAGCCGCAGGCGTTCGGCATGTGGATCTACGGCAACGGCAAGGGGGAGTGGCCCAGCCTGCACCTGCACGACGCCCAGGACACCCAGCACGTGCTGCGCGGCCCGTACCTCACCTGGACCGGCTGGAAGTACGTGGAGTTCGCGGTGCCGGCCGGCGTGCAGTACCCGGTCCGGGTCCGTCGGTTCTACGTGGCGGAGACCAACCCGGCCGCGGAGTACACCAGTCAGATCGTCATCGACGACCTGGTCGCGAAGGTGCCCCCGACGATCCAGGCGCCGCCCGAGGAACCGCGCACCGACCGGGCGGTGCTCCGCGACGGCACGGTGGACGGCGCGCCCTGGCGCTTCGCGGTGCTGTCCGACGCCCAGTTCGTCGCCGCCGACCCGGACAGCGACCTGGTCGCCCAGGCCCGCCGTACGCTCCGCGAGGTCAAGGCGGCGAAGCCGGACTTCCTGGTCATCGACGGGGACTTCGTGGACACCGCGTACCCGGCGGACTTCGCGCTGGCCAAGCGGATCCTCGACGAGGAGCTGGGCGGCGAGCTGCCGTACTACTACGTGCCCGGCAACCACGAGATCATGGGCGCCCCGATCACGAACTTCCAGCACGTCTTCGGCGCCACCTCGCGGGTCTTCGACCATGACGGCACCCGCTTCGTCACCCTGAACACCGCCACCGGCTCGCTGCGCGGCGGCGGGTTCGACCAGGTGCAGCTGCTGCGCGACACGCTCGACTCCGCCGCCGCCGACCCGGCCGTCGGCTCGGTCGCCGTGCTGTTCCACCACCCGCCGCGCGATCCCAGCCCGGCGAAGGCGAGCCAGCTCGGCGACCGCAAGGAGGCGGCGCTGGTCGAGCAGTGGCTGGCCGACTTCCAGCACCGCACCGGCAAGGGCGCGCTCGTCGTCAACGGGCACGTCGGCACCTTCGACGCCGACCGGGTGGACGGGGTGCCGTACGTCATCAACGGCAACTCGGGCAAGAACCCGTCCACGCCGCCTCAGCTGGGCGGCTTCACCGGGTGGACCGAGTTCGGCGTCGACCCGGTGACCCCGCAGGAGGCCGAGCGGGCCCGACGCGACCCGCTCGCCGAGGGGCCACGCTGGGTCGACGCGGAGTTCCACGCCCACGTCGACCGGCTCGCGCTGGCCGCGCCGGCGAGCGTGGTGGTGGGCGACCCGGCGGCCGTCACGGCGACGCTGATCCAGCCCGGTGGTCGTACCGTGCCGGTGGCCGCCCCGGTCAGCGCCGACTGGTCGGGCTCGCCGAACCTGCACATCGGCCCGGCCGACGGGGTGAAGCCCTGGCACGTGGCCCGGTTCGACCCGGCCACCGGCCGGCTGACCGCGCTGCGGCCGGGGGCGCAGGTGCTGCTCACGGTGACCGTCAACGGCGTCCGCGCCGAGGCGACGGTCGCCCTCACGGCGGCGACACCTGGGGAGGCACCCGCCGCCTGACCGTCGGCCCCGGGGCGCGTGGCGGACCCGTCACGCGCCCCGGGCCGGTCGGTCAGAAGTCGCCCTCGGCGACCTGGAACACGGTCAGGCCGAGCGAGCGCCACATCCGCACCACCTGCATCCGGTCGTCGAAGACGCCCACCACCCGGTACCGGTCCCGGATCTCCCGTTCGTAGATCTCCTGCTTGACGATCGCGTCCTTGCGGTGGTCGCCGACCGCCCGCAGGTGCAGCGCCAGATAGGGGACCTCGACGTGCCGGGCCAGCCAGGCCTCGGTGTCGGCCCGGGCCGAGGCGTCCCGACCGGAGCAGAAGACCACCCCGTGGCCGGCCGCGTGCATCGCCCGCACCGCCGCGATCACCGCCTCGTTCGGCGCGTCCTCGCCCACCCGGGTCATGTCGTACGGGCTGCGGGAGACGTTCAGCGCCACCGTGCCGTCGATGTCCACCAGCACGATCGCCGGCGGCTCGGGGTGCGGCGGGTGGACCGTGGCCGGCGGACCCGTACGGGCCGTCGGCACCGGTAACGGTAACGGGCGGTTGGCCAGGTAGCGGTCGTGCAGCCGGCGGATCGCCGCCTCGCCGACCCGGTCGGCCTCCGGCCGCGCGGCGTCCCGGCGCAGGCACTCCTCCAGCGGGACGTCGGTGAAGTCGTGCACCTCGAACGTGGCGCCGAACCGCTCGGCCAGTTCCGCCCAGTCCCGCAGGGTCCGGGCCCGCAGGTTGGTGTCGTCCACGCAGACGCTCACCCGGGCCGCCAGCAGCGCCTCCACCTGGGCCCGCTGGGCCCTGCTGACCTGCCCCTCCGCCCACTGGGTGAAGAGCCGCTCGCCGTGCATCATCCGGCGCAGGTCGTCCCGGTTGACCCGGACCACACCCGGCTGGAGCCGGCGGGCGAAGGTCGTCTTGCCGGAGGCCGGCAGGCCCCGGGTCGCGATCAGACGGAACATGCCCTCCACCCCGGTTCGTCCGGTCCCGGTCCGCGCCGGGGTTCTGACGGTACGACCTGGCGAATGCCCACGGGCGGGGCGGGAATGCGTACGGGAGGGTGAGCGTTACCCCTGCCGGACCACCTGTGCGGCCCGCTCCTCGGGTCGGCCGACGCCCATGGCACACTGGTCAATCGGCCACCGGTTCCGGTTCACGCCCGAGCCCGTCGTGTACGACGGGGACACCGACGGCGACCCGGCGACCACCCACGAAAGGACCGAGGCGAGATGAAGCCCAACACCCACCCGGAGTACGTGACCACCGAGGTCAGCTGCTCCTGCGGTAACACCTTCACGACCCGCAGCACCGCCAAGGGCGGCGCCATCCACGTCGAGACCTGCAGCGCCTGCCACCCGTTCTACACCGGTAAGCAGCGCGTTCTCGACACCGCCGGCCGGGTCGCCAAGTTCCAGCAGAAGTACGCCAAGGTTCAGCCCAAAAAGGCCAAGTAGCTTCTCCGACGACGCCCGTGTCCGGCTCCGTGCCGGACGCGGGCGTTCGTCCGTTTCCGTCAGTTTCCACCCATCCCGCCCGGTTGTCGTCGAAGGAGCACCCCCAGCATGAGCAGTGAGCGCCTGGCCGCCCTCCTCGACGAGTACGCGGAGCTGGAGAAGCGGCTCGCCGACCCGGCCATCCACGCCGACCAGGGCACCGCCCGGCGGGTGGGCCGCCGCTACGCCGAGCTCGTCCCGCTGCACAAGGCGGCCGGCGAGCTGGAGCAGGCCCGCGCCGACCTGGTCGCCGCCCGCGAGCTGGCCGCCGAGGACCCGGCGTTCGCCGCCGAGGCCGAGTCGATCGCGGCGACGCTGCCGGCGCTGGAGGAGCGGCTGGCGGAGCTGCTGATCCCGCGCGACCCGCACGACGCCAAGGACGTGATCGTGGAGATCAAGGCCGGCGAGGGCGGCGAGGAGTCGGCCCTGTTCGCCGGCGACCTGCTGCGGATGTACACCCGCTACGCGGAGCGGCACGGCTGGGTCACCGAGGTGATCGACGCGCAGGACTCCGACCTCGGCGGGGTCAAGGACGTCTCGCTGGCGATCAAGACCAAGGGCGTGCCCGAGGGCGGCAACGGCGTCTGGTCCCGGCTCAAGTGGGAGGGCGGCGTGCACCGGGTGCAGCGCGTGCCGGTCACCGAGTCGCAGGGCCGGATCCACACCAGCGCGGCCGGCGTGCTGGTGCTGCCGGAGGCCGAGGACGTGGACGTCACCATCGGCCCGAACGACCTGCGGATCGACGTGTTCCGCTCGTCCGGGCCGGGCGGCCAGTCGGTCAACACCACCGACTCGGCGGTCCGGATCACCCACGTGCCGACCGGGATCGTGGTCTCCTGCCAGAACGAGAAGTCCCAGCTGCAGAACCGGGAGCAGGCGATGCGGATCCTGCGTGCCCGGCTGCTCGCGGCGGCGCAGGAGCAGGCCGACGCGGCCGCCTCGGACGCCCGTAAGGCGCAGGTCCGGACGGTGGACCGCTCGGAGCGGGTTCGCACCTACAACTTCCCGCAGAACCGGATCACCGACCACCGGATCGGCTACACCGCGTACAACCTCGACCTGGCCCTCGCCGGTGAGCTGGACGGTGTCCTCGACGCCCTGACGGAGGCCGACCGGACCGCCCGCCTGGCCGGGGAGACCGAACTGACCCGCCGCTGAGCACCCGCCCGCCGCCCGGCCCGGCCGAGCGCGGGGTCAGGAGGCGCGGAGGCGGGACTTGGCCCGGAGCATCTCCCGGTCGGCCAGTTCGAAGGCGGCGCCGAGGGCCTCCCGCAGGCCGTCGCCGGTGCCGCTCACCTCGGCGAAGCCGATGCTCACCCCGACCGGAGTGCCGGGCACCAGGGACTCCCAGTCCTCGGTGCGGACCGCCGCGTCGATCCGGCGGGCCACCTCGGCGGCCTCCGACATGCCGGCCCCGGCCAGCACCACCACGAACTCGTCGCCGCCGTAGCGGGCCACGAAGTCGCCGCGCCGCATCACCCGGTTGATCACTCCGGCGATCCGCTGGAGGACCAGGTCACCCGAGTGGTGCCCGTGCCGGGTGTTGACCGCCTTGAAGCCGTCCAGGTCGCAGACGCCGATCACCACCCGCTCGCCCCGGGCCACCACCGCGCCGATGTACCGCTCGAGGCGGCGCCGGTTGGGCAGCCCGGTCAGCGGGTCGGTGAGCGCCTCGCCCTCGTACCGGGCCGCCTCCCGGCGCATCTCCTCGTGGTCGATCCGGGCCGCGATCCCGTCGATGTAGACGTCCCGCAGCCGGTCGTTGCGCTGCGCGGCCAGCCGGAACGCGTGCCGGTCGGCCCGATGCGCGGCGGCGTGGTCGCCGGCCCGGGCCAGGGCGATGCTGCGCAGCCGGGCCGGTTCGGCCGCGCCGAGCGTCTCGGCGGAGACCTGGGCGGCCTCCAGCCGGGTCACCGCCTCGATCGGCCGTCCGTCGGCGACGGCCAGGCAGACCTGGCCGAGCTGACGCATGTCCCGCGCCCGGGCGCTGTCGCCGCCGTGCCCGAGCAGCCGGGCCGGGTCGGCGTCCGTGCCGGACTCCACCCGGTCGCCGAGGGCGGCTCGGCGGGCCGCCGCGTAGCCGTACGCGGCCAGGCTGCTCGGCCGCAGGTTGCCGGCCCGCCCGGCGCGCAGGAACCGGTTGAGGTCCCCGGCGACGTCCCGGAGCACCCGCAGACAGCCGTCGCTGTCCCCGTTGTGGTCCAGCGCGACCGCGTTGCGCAGCCGGATGCCGGGGGCGGCGAAGGTCTCCTCCGGGATGCCGGCGGTCAGCCCGACCTGGCGGGCCCGCTCGATCGCCCCGAGGGCATGGCCGTGGAAGCTGAGGTAGGAGTAGGCCATCGCGAGGTCGTGCCAGCCCCAGGCGGTGTCCCGGTCCGGGTCGTCGACGGTGCCCAGCCAGCGGGAGGCCTTGACCAGGTGGGTGACGCAGCGGTCCAGCGCTCCCTGGTGGTGCGCGGCCAGCGCGGCCAGCGCGTTGAGGTGCCCGCGCAGGTACGGCTCGGCCAGGTCGCGGGTGGCGCTGGAGGCATCCTCGATGGCCCGGGTGAACTCCGCCGTCCGACCGAGATTGATCAGCGCGGAGAGGCGCTGGACGCGGGCGTCGGCCCGGGCGTTCGGGTCGGCGGTGGTGCGGATCACCCGGTCGAGGAGGGCGCAGGCCTCCGCCGAGCGGCTCGCCTCCTGCAACGCCCGGGCGTGCTTGAGGGCGTCAACCTGGTCGTCGACCCGGTCGAGCCAGCCCACCCGAGACCTCCCTGTCGGTGTGCGTCCGGACGCACCCGCTCGTGATGCCACCCGCGACGATTCATGATTATGTCGTGACCTCCCTTCCGCAACACCCGTCCAAAGGGACAGAACGCGAGCGGCCCTCACTGGCGATCGCCCGGGCGGCCCGCGCGCTGGCCGAGGCGGGGGTCGAGGCGCCCCGGGCGGAGGCCGAGCTGCTGGCCGCGTACGTGCTGGACGTGCCCCGGGGCCGGCTGGCCCTGGCCGACGGGTTCACCGCCGACGACCTCGCCCGCTTCGACGCGCTGGTCGGCCGGCGGGCGGCCCGGGAGCCGTTGCAGCACCTCACCGGCGTCGCCGGTTTCCGGCACCTGGAACTGGCGGTCGGCCCGGGCGTCTTCGTGCCCCGGCCGGAGACCGAACTGCTCGCCGGCTGGGGGGTGGAGCAGGGGCGATCGCGGAACGCGCCGCTGGTGGTCGACCTGTGCAGCGGCTCCGGCGCGATCGCTCTCTCCGTCGCCCAGGAGCTGCCGGACGCCCGGGTGGTGGCGGTGGAGCGGTCCCCGGCGGCGCTGGCCTGGCTGCGGCGCAACGCCGCAGACCGGGCCGCCGCGGGGGACACCCCGATCGAGGTGGTGGCCGCCGACGTGACCGACCCGGAGCTGCTGGACGAGCTGGTCGGCCGGGTCGACGTGCTGCTCTGCAACCCGCCGTACGTGCCCCGGTCGGTGGCGGTGCCGCCTGAGGTGGCGGGGCACGATCCGGACGAGGCGGTCTTCGGCGGGGCGGACGGGCTGGCGGTGATCCGGCCGGTGATCGGCCGGGCGGCCGAGCTGCTGCGCCCCGGCGGGGTGCTCGGCGTGGAGCACGACGACACCCACGGCAGGGCGGTGCCCGAACTGCTCGCCGCGGACGGCCGGTTCACCGCCGTGGCGGAGCACCGGGACCTGGTCGGCCGGCCCCGGTTCGCCACCGCGTCCCGGCGGGCGGACGGCCAGCACGCCACCGGCGGCCCGGCGTGGCAGACTGGCTCCTCGTGATGCTCTACGACTGTCGGTCGCCCGCCGACCGGGACCGCGGCATCGCCGCTGCCATCGAGGCGGTCAAGAACGGTGAACTGGTCGTTCTGCCGACCGACACGGTCTACGGGATCGGCGCCGACGCTTCACCCCGTACGCGGTGAAGGCGCTCGCGGACGCCAAGGGCGGTTCGCGGCAGGCGCCGCCGGTGCTGATCGGGTCGCGGCACACCCTCGACGGCCTGGTGTTCTCGCTGCCCCGCTCGGCGCGCGAGCTGGTCGAGGCGTTCTGGCCGGGGGCGCTGACCATCGTGGTGGAGCACTCGCCGAGCCTGTCCTGGGATCTGGGCGACGCCAGCGGCACGGTGGCGGTGCGGATGCCGCTGCACCCGGTGGCGCTGGAGGTGCTGCGGGAGACCGGACCGATGGCGGTGGCGTCGGCCAACAAGGTCGGCCAGCCGGCGGCGGTCACCGCCGAGGAGGCGCGGGACCAGCTCGCCTACACGGTCCGCGCCTACCTGGAGGCCGGGCCCGCCCCGGACCCGGTGCCGAGCACCATCGTCGACCTCACCGGCGAGGTGCCCCGGGTACTGCGGCAGGGCGCGGTCCCGTTGGAGAAGCTGCGCGACGTGGTGCCGGACATCCTCGACGAGCGGGGGGTCTGAGTGCCGCCGTTCACGGTCCTGCACGTCTGCATGGGCAACATCTGCCGTTCTCCGATGGCCGAACGGCTGCTGCTGCTCGCCGTGCGGGAGCGGCTGGGCCGCCTCGGGGTCGACCCGACCCGCTCGGACGAGCTGCTGCACAGCCACAGCGCCGGCACCGGGGGCTGGCACGCGGGCGAGGAGATGAATCCGCCGGCGGCCCGGCAGGTGGTGTCGCGCGGCGGTGACGTGGACGGGTTCGCCGCCCGTAAGTTGCGGTCCGACCTCATCGACGCGGCCGACCTGGTCCTCACCGCCACCGCCGACCAGCAGGAGTACGTGGTGGCGCTGCGTCCGGACGCGGCGGCGCGCACCTTCGTGCTGGGCGAGTTCGGGCGGCTGCTGGCCGCCGTGGACGCCGCGGGGCTGCCGCCGGTCGAGGCGACCCCGGATGCCGTGTACGCCCGCGGGGTAGCCCTGGTGGCGGCCGCCGACTCGGCCCGGCAGGGGGCCTCCGCACTGCCCGGCCGACGACCTCGACGACCCGTGGGGTCGCGGTGACCAGTGCTTCAGCCGGGTCGCCGACGAGATCGAGGAGACGGTCCACCCGCTGGCCGCCGCGCTGCTGCCCTGAGCCCTCCGGCCCCTGAGCGCTGGGGTTTCTGTCCACCTTCATCCTTCTCCGCGAAATTCCTGCGTGTTTCGGGGGAAGCGGGCGGCGTGACCGCTGTTTCCGGTCATCCTGAACGGGTCCGAACGTGGCCGGCTCCTGCGGGGAGAGCTGATGAACCGGGCCCATCTCGACAAGTTGTTCACTGTCCTGCTCGCCGGCGTGCTCGCCGGGCTGGCCCTGGCGGCCGCCGCGCTGCCGGTCGCGCTGGTGTTCGGGCTCGGCTTCGCGGGGCTCGTGCCCTACTCGGAGCTGCCCGAGTCGCTGCGTACGCCGCAGCCGGCCCAGCGGTCCAACCTGTACGCCAGCGACGGGCATACCCTGATCACCTCCTTCTATGTGGAGGACCGGGTGGACGTGCCGGTGGCCGAGGTGGCCCTGGTGATGCGGCAGGCCATCGTGGCCGCCGAGGACGTCCGGTTCTACCAGCACCACGGCGTCGACGTCCGCGGCGTGGTCCGGGCCTTCACCGTCAACAGCCGGGACGGCCGGACCCGGCAGGGCGCCTCCACGCTGACCATGCAGTACGTCCGCAACGCGCTGGCGAACGATGCCCGGCTGACCGAGGAGCAGCGGGCCCAGGCCACCGAGATCAGCGCCGGCCGCAAGATCCGGGAGATGCGCTACGCGCTGGCCCTGGAGCGGGAGCTGGACAAGGACCAGATCCTCAGCCGGTACCTGAACATCGCCTACTTCGGCGCCGGCGCGTACGGCATCGCGGCGGCCAGCAAGCGCTACTTCTCGACCGAGCCGGCGAAGCTGAACCTGGCCCAGGCGGCGCTGCTCGCCGGCCTGGTCCGCTCGCCGGACAGCGACGACCCGATCAACGGCGACGCCGACGCGGCGCTGGGCCGCCGGGCGTACGTGCTGGACCGGATGGTGGAGACCGGCCAGGTCGCCGCCGCGGATGCCGCCCGGGCCAAGGGCGAGCAGCTCAACCTGCGACCCAGCGCGACGCCGAACGACTGCGCCGGCGTGGCCGCCGAGCACAACGACTGGGGCTTCTTCTGCGACTGGTTCACCCACTGGTGGAAGGCGCAGCCGGCCTTCGGCGGCTCCGCCGACGAGCGACAGCGGACGCTGCGCCGCGGCGGCTTCAAGATCGTCTCCTCGCTCGACGCGGACGTGCAGCGCAAGGCCAACGAGCAGGTGCTGCAGGTCTACGCCGTCGACAACAAGCGGGCCGCGCCGACCGCGGTGATCCAGCCGGGCAGCGGGCGGGTGCTGGCCATGGCGGTGAACCGGCACTTCAGCGTGGCGGCCAACCCGCGCGGCCAGCAGAACTATCCGAACACCGTCAACCAGCTCGTGGCCGGCGGCGGGGGCATCGTCGGCTACCAGGCCGGCTCGACGTTCAAGCTCTTCGCCCTGCTGGCCGCCCTGGAGTCGGGGCTGCCGCTGGCCACCACCTTCGACGCGCCGTCCCGGCTCGTCACCGGCTACTCGGTCGAGGGCGGTACGGCCAGCTGCGGGGGCCACTGGTGCCCGAGCAACGCCAACCCGGACTGGATGGACGGCGACCACACCATGTGGAGCGCCTTCGGCCGCTCGGTGAACACCTACTTCGCCTGGCTGACCGAGAAGGTGGGCGCCGACCGGGTGGTGGAGATGGCCGAGCGGCTCGGCATCGTGCTGCGCGCCAAGGACGACGAGGCGCTGGCCCGCTACGGCGCGAAGCAGTGGGGACCGTTCACCCTCGGCGTCGCCGCCACCACCCCGCTCGACCTGGCCAACGCGTACGCCACGGTGGCGGCCGAGGGGACCTGGTGCGCGCCGACGCCGATCACCTCGATCAGCGACAGCACCGGCCGGAAGGTGGCCGCCGGGGATCCGGACTGCCGGCAGGTGCTCGACACCGAGGTGGCCCGCGCGGCGGCGGACGCGGCCCGCTGCCCGGTCGGCGACCAGTCGATGTACCGGCGCTGCGACGGCGGCACCGCCGAGGAACTCCAGCCCGGGCTGCGCCGGCCGCTGGCCGGCAAGACCGGCAGCTCAGACCGGAACGCCACGGAGACGGTGGTGGCCTTCACCCCGCAGCTCGCGGTCGCCACCATCGCCGCCAACCCGGACGACACCCGGGACGCGGTCGGCGGCGGCGTGCAGGCCCGGCAGATCGCCGCCGTGGGCCGCCTCCTCGCGTACGCCCTCCGGAACCAGCCGGTCCTCGACTTCGTCCCCCCCAACGAAACCACCGCCTACCGCGTCACCGCCCCCCGCACCGGCAACTAACCCCCAC
>NZ_JAEVHJ010000217.1:0-11423 GCF_016802855.1 Micromonospora sp. ATA51
ATCAATTTGGCACTGGCTTATCAAGCACCCTGTTGAGTTCTCAAAGAACAACCACACACCATCCAGAAGCCCCACCCAGTAGGACCCCCATCCGGGGCAACCTCTCTAACTTACCCGGCCCGATCTTCGCTGTCAACCTCGTATCCGAGGTGATCAACTTGGTTCGGCCCGATCCACGCTGACGCACGCCGTATCCGGCGGTCGTTTCTGTCGTGGGAAGCGGCAGACCGGCCGATCACCGCTCTCGCGGCCACCCGCCCGGCTCCCTGCCGGCTTTCGAACTCTACCCGGTCGGCTTCGCGATCGCAACCCCGTGTCTTCCGGAGTCACCCGCCCCGCCCGGTCCAGGCTCGTGTCAGGCTACAACCCGACAGACCCTGGAGCCATTCCCGCGGTTCCGGCCTTCGGGCTTTCGCCCGTTTCGTCCGTTCCCCGCTGACAGAGAGAAAGTTACGTGAACGCCCGGGAGAAGGCAAATCAACGGCCGTCAGTGGATCTTCGTAACGGCGCCGCCGAGCCGTCGGCCGGGTAGACAACCCCGCAGCAGGCATCCGCCGGCGGTCCCGCCGTGCCAGAGTGTCTGGCATGGATGACGTGTCAGGTCGCCCGATAGCTCCGCTCGCCGAGGAAGCGCTGCTCGGGCTCCTGCTGCCCTTCTGGCAGTTGGTCATCGGCGCGTTCGTGCTCTTCGTCGTCCTGGTGTCGCTCGGGCGGCTCGCCCGACGGGGCCCCTCCCGGATGACGACCGCCCTGCTCATCACCGCCGCGGCGATCGCCGGCTTCACCGTCGTCGGAGTACTCCTGGAGAGCTGACCGTCCTCACAGCCGCCGGTTCGCGAGGCTCGGCAACTCCGCCCTGATCGTCCGTAGCCGGTCCAGGTCCAGGTCGCCGACGGCGAGCCCCGGCCCGTCCGGCACCTGGCTCAGCACCGTCCCCCACGGGTCCACCACCATGCTGCGCCCGAAACAGGTCCGTCCCGGCTCGTGGTCACCGGTCTGGCCGGCTGCCGCCACGAAGCACTGGTTCTCGATCGCCCGGGCGCGCAGCAGGACCTCCCAGTGGTCCCGCCCGGTGTGCATCATGAACGCCGCGGGGACGACGAAGAGTTGCGCGCCGCCCTCGGTCGCGAGCTGCCGGTACAGCTCCGGGAAGCGCAGGTCGTAGCAGATCGACAGGCCCACCCGCAGGCCCTCGACGTCGACCACCACGGGTTGCTCCCCCGGCGCCACCGTCGCCGACTCCAGGTACGACACCCGGCCCGGGATCTCCACGTCGTACAGATGGATCTTCCGGTAGCTGGCGGCGAGGGCGCCCGTGCGGTCGAAGACCAGCGACGTGTTCCAGGTGTGCTCCGGATCGGGACCCGCCTCGTGGAAGGAACCGGCGACCACCCAGATGCCGAGCCGGCGAGCCACGGCGGCGAAGAACTCCCCCACCAAGCCGTCCACCGGCTCGGGCTCCGGCATGCCCTTCGCCGGGCCCAGGTAGTCCACGTACTCGGGGAGGACGGCGAGGTCGGCGCCGGCCGCCGCGGCCCGGGCCAGCAGGGCCTCGGCGGCGGCGAGGTTCGCCGCCCGGTCGTCGCGGGCGTGAGCTGGCAGACGGCGACGCGCATGGGGTTCAGCGTACGGACGGGCGGCGATCGACGACAGGGCTCAGAGGCTCGCCAGGACCAGCGCGCCGGCGGCGAACCCCAGACCGGCGACCTGCGCAGGCCGGAGCCGCTCCCGGTCCACGGCGAGCGCGAGGAGCACGGTGCTGGCGGGGTACAGCGCGGCGATCGCCGCCACGATGCTCAGGTGGCCACGGCTCGCCGCCGCCAGGTAGAGCGCGTTCGCCGCGGAGTCCAGCAGGCCGGCCGCTGCGGCCCAGCCGAGCACCCGGGGCCCGAGCCGCAGGCTCACCCCACTCCGCGCGGCCAGCGCGAGTCCGAAGCCGATCGAGCTGACCCGTACCGCCAGGACGGGCCACATGCCGGCGTCCTCGTCGGCCTGGCCGAGGAGGGCGAAGAAGACGCCGAAGAGCGTGCCGGCGCCGAGGGCCATGCCCACCACGCGCGGTGACACCGCCCCGGAGACGCCGCCCTCCCCGAGGCTGACCAGGGCGATGGCCAACACGGCGAGGCCGGCGCCGCAGAGCGCGAGGGTGCCGGGCGAGTGGGCGGTGACCAGTCCGGCGATGATCGGCACCAGGGCGGCCGTGATCGCGGTGATCGGCGCGACGACTGCCATCATCCCGCCGGCGAGGGCGCGGTAGAGCAGGACCACGCCGGCGGCGCGGCCACCCCGGCCGAGCAGGCCCCAGGCCAGGTCGAGGCGGTGGGGCGTGCCGGGCACCACCAGTACCAGCGCGAGCAGCAGGGGGACGCTCAGCAGCTGCGAGACCACCGTGACGGCGATCGGGTCGGCGCGGCGGGACGCCTTTCCGCCGGAGAAGTCGGCCGTGCCGAACGCGACCGCGGACACCGCTGCGAGCACAATGGGGAACATCCAGATGTCGTACCACAATATTAACCGCGAAGGATAGTGTGATGACCGACGCCAGTGCCGGGCGGGTGAGCGCGGTGACCTCCGCCGTCGCGCGGCAGGTCCGCGAACTGCGCGCCGCGCGCGGCTGGTCCTTCGAGGAACTGGCGGGACGGTCCGGGGTCAGCAAGGGCATGCTCGTGCAGATCGAAGGGGCCCGGACCAACCCGAGCATCGGCACCCTCTGCCGGGTCGCGGACGCCTTCGGAGTCAACATCGCCCACCTCCTCGAGCCGGCCGAGGAGAGAACCGTGCGGATCACCGCCGCCGGCGAGGCGCCGGTGCTCTGGCGGGGCGAGCACGGCGGGGCCGCCCAACTGCTCAGCGGCCTGGGCGAGCCGGACCTGGTCGAACTCTGGGACTGGCGGCTGCAGCCCGGCGAGACCCACCACTCCCCCGACCACCCCCGCGGCACACGGGAGGTGCTGCACGTCCTGACCGGCACGGCGACGGTCGTGGTCGACGGCGTCGCGCACGTCGTACGGGCCGGGGAGACGATCGAGTTCCACGCCGACCGGGGGCACGGCTACCGCAACGCCGACGACGAGCCGGTGCGGCTGGTGATGGTGGTCGTCACCCCGTCGGGCGAATGGGACCGGCGGACCCGCTCACGCCGACCGCGCCCGGAATGACCCCGGGCGCGGTCGGTACGGAGATCAGGCGGACTTCTCCTCGCGGTCCCGACGAGCCCGGCGACCGGTGAACTCGCGGGGCACGATCGTCGGATTGACGTTCTCCAGGACCACCTCGCGGGTGATCAGCACGCGGGCGGCGTCCGGGTTGCTCGGCACCTCGTACATCACGGAGAGCAGGACCTCTTCCATGATCGCCCGGAGGCCGCGGGCACCGGTGCCGCGGAGCATCGCCTGATCGGCGATGGCCTCCAGCGCCGGGGGCTCGAACTCCAGCTCGACGCCGTCCAACTCGAAGAGGCGCTGGTACTGCCGGACCAGGGCGTTGCGCGGCTCGGTCAGGATCCGCACCAGCGCGCTGCGGTCGAGGCTGCGCACGTTGGTGATCACCGGGAGCCGGCCGATGAACTCCGGGATCAGCCCGAACTTGAGCATGTCCTCCGGCATGACCTGGCTGAAGATGTCGTCGGTCGACCGCTCGGAGACCGACCGGAGCCGGGCGCCGAAGCCGGTGCCGCCGGAACCCGTCCGGGCCTCGATGATCTGGTCCAGCCCCGCGAAGGCGCCACCGCAGATGAACAGCACGTTGGTGGTGTCGATCTGGATGAACTCCTGGTGCGGGTGCTTCCGCCCGCCCTGCGGCGGCACGTTGGCGACCGTGCCTTCGAGCATCTTCAGCAGCGCCTGCTGGACGCCCTCGCCCGAGACGTCCCGGGTGATCGACGGGTTCTCCGACTTGCGGGCGATCTTGTCGACCTCGTCGATGTAGATGATCCCGGTCTCGGCGCGCTTGATGTCGTAGTCCGCGGCCTGGATCAGCTTGAGGAGGATGTTCTCCACGTCCTCGCCGACGTAGCCCGCCTCGGTGAGCGCGGTGGCGTCGGCGATCGCGAACGGGACGTTGAGCATCCGCGCGAGGGTCTGCGCCAGGTGGGTCTTGCCGCAGCCGGTCGGGCCGAGCAGGAGGATGTTCGACTTGGCCAGCTCGACGGCGTCGCTGCCGGAACCCGGCGCGCCGGCCGCCTCGGCCTGGATCCGCTTGTAGTGGTTGTAGACCGCGACCGCGAGCGCCTTCTTGGCCTGGTCCTGGCGACCACGTAGTTGTCGAGGAACTGGCAGATCTCCATCGGCTTGGGAAGCTCTTCCCACTTCACCTCGCCGGACTCGGCCAGCTCCTCCTCGATGATCTCGTTGCAGAGATCGATGCACTCGTCACAGATGTAGACCCCGGGGCCCGCGATCAACTTCTTGACCTGCTTCTGCGACTTGCCGCAGAAGGAGCACTTCAGTAGGTCGCCGCCGTCACCGATCCGTGCCACCTACGTTCTCCCTGCACTCGTCGGCCGGAACGCCGGCCCTGACCTGCGGGCGCCGCGCGCCCGTCCGTCTGTGTAGCCCCGCCGGTCCGACCCAGCGAAGCGGTACAGACCCGACGTTACCCGCTGGCGGAGGTTTCTCCGACCCCCAAAACGGGTGTGTCAGAGGTCGGCCGGGAACTCAGTCCACGGCCGACCTCCGACCCGGTGGTGCTCAGCTGCTGGCGTGCGCCGCCAGCAGGCCCTTCTTGCGGCTGGTGAGAATCGTGTCGACCAGCCCGTACTCCTTGGACTCCTCGGCCGTCATGATCTTGTCCCGGTCGATGTCCTTGCGGACCTGCTCGATCGGGCGGTTGCAGTGCCGGGAGAGCATGTCCTCCAGCTGGGTCCGCATCCGCAGGATCTCCCGGGCCTGGATCTCGATGTCCGAGCCCTGACCGTAGCCGCCCTCGGTGGCCGGCTGGTGGATGATGATCCGGGAGTTGGGCAGCGCCATCCGCTTGCCCGCGGTGCCGGCGGACAGCAGCACCGCCGCCGCGCTCGCCGCCTGGCCCAGGCACACCGTCTGGATGTCCGGCCGGACGTACTGCATGGTGTCGTAGATCGCCGTCATCGCGGTGAACGAACCACCCGGCGAGTTGATGTACATGATGATGTCGCGGTCCGGGTCGGTGCCCTCGAGCGTCAGCAGCTGGGCCATCACGTCGTTGGCCGACGCGTCGTCCACCTGGACGCCGAGGAAGATGATCCGGTCCTCGAAGAGCTTGTTGTACGGGTTCGACTCCTTGACCCCGTACGACGTGCGCTCCACGAACGAGGGGAGCACGTAACGGTTGTGCACGGCCGCGAACTGGGGCGGCAGGCTCAGATCGGTCATCGTCAGCTCCTCAGCTCAGGGTCCCGGCGCCATCCGGAACCTGGGCGGCCCCGATGATCACCTTGTCGATGAAGCCGTAGTCCAGGGCCTCCTGGGCGGTGAACCAGCGGTCCCGGTCCGAGTCCGCCTCGATCTGCGACTGACTCTGGCCGGTGTGGAAGGCGACCCGATCCTGGAACATCCGCTTGGTGTAGAGCATCTGCTCGGCCTGGATCGCGATGTCCGACGCGGTGCCGCCGAGGCCACCGGACGGCTGGTGCATCATGATCCGCGCGTGCGGGAGGGCGTACCGCTTGCCCTTGGTGCCCGCGCAGAGCAGCAGCTGGCCCATGGAGGCCGCCATGCCCATCGCCACGGTCGACACGTCGTTGTCGATGAACTGCATGGTGTCGTAGATCGCCATGCCGGAGTAGACCGAGCCACCCGGCGAGTTGATCCAGAGGTTGATGTCGCGGTCCGGGTCCTCCGCCGCGAGCAGCAGCAGCTGCGCGCAGATGCGGTTGGCGACCTGGTCGGTCACCTCGCTGCCCAGGAACACGATCCGCTCCTTGAGCAACCGGTTGTAGACCGAGTCGTCGAGGTTGCCAATGGTGTCGCCACCGCGGGCCTCGATCGCCCGGAGCGGCTTCGCTGGGATGTGCATGTCGGTCATGGCAGCCCTTCGCTCTCCGTACCGTCCTACCCGACACTAACCGCTCAGCCGGGGGGCGTACTCCCGGTCGGGGCACTGTTCGCTCTCAGCGCAGTTGTCCTGAAGACGTACCCCGGAAAGGGTTTCGGCCGCCGCCCACCGCGAACGCAGCGGACGGCGGCCAACCCGGTCGATCAGTGCTGGTGGTCGTGCTCGGCCTCGTTCGCGGCCCGCAGCGCGTCGAGGGTGACCTCGTTGCCGGCCGAGTCCTTGATCTTGATCTTCTCCATCACCGAGGCGAGCGCCTTGCCGCGACGGACGTCGCCGAAGACGGCCGTGGCGCGCCGGAGCGGACCAGCTGGTCGTAGTACTGCTGCGGGGCCATCCCGGCGCGCTGGGCGCGGTGGACGATCTCGTGACCGAACTCGTCGTCGGAGACCTGGACGTCCTCGGCGTCGGCCAGGGTGTCCAGCAGGAGCTGGATCTTGACCCCGTCGGTCGCCGCCTCGGTCAGCTCGGCGTCGATCTGCTCCTCGGTCTTCTCCTCGGCGGCGAGGTACTCCTCCAGGGAGGCGCCGATCCGCTCGAGCTGGTCGACCATGGCGGCCTTGCGGCTCTCGACCTCCTCGCGGACGACCCCCTCCGGGGCCGGCACCTCGGCGGCGGCGACCATCTGCTCGAGGGCCTTGTCGCGGGCCGCGTAGATCTGCTCGACCTGCTTGCCCCGGGTGACCCGCTCACGCAGGTCGTTCCGCAGCTCCTCGATGGTGTCGAACTCGCTCGCCATCTGAGCGAAGTCGTCGTCCAGCTCCGGCAGCTCCTTCTCCTTGACGGTGCGCACGGTCACCGCCACCTCGGCGTCCCGGCCGGCGAAGTCGCCGCCCACGAGCTGCGTGGAGAAGGTGGTGCTGTCGCCGGCGGCGAGGCCGACCACGGCCTCGTCCAGACCCGGCAGGAGCTGCTTGCTGCCGACCTCGTGCGAGATGTTGGTCGCCGAGCCGCCCGGCACGTCCTCGCCGTCGACGGTGGCGTTCAGGTCGATCTGGACGTAGTCGCCCTCCTGGGCGGCCCGCTCCGCGGTCTTCAGCGTGGCGAACCGCTCCCGCAGACCCTTGACCTGCTCGTCGATCTCGCTGTCGTCGACCTGGATCTCGTCCACGGTCACCTCGATGGTGGCCGGGTCCGGCAGGGTGATCTCCGGGCGGACGTCCACCTCGGCGGTGAAGTTCAGCGAGTCACCGTCGTTGAACTCGGTGATCTCGACCTCCGGGCGACCCAGGGTCTTCAGGTCGTGCTCGCGGACCGCGGCGAGAATGTTCTGCGGGATGGCCTCCTGCACCGCCTCGTTGAGGACGGTGCCCCGGCCCACCCGCTGGTCGATCACGGCGGCCGGCACCTTGCCCCGGCGGAAGCCGGGCACCTGCACCTGCGAACCGATCTCCCGGTACGCCTTCCTGAGGCTCGGCTCGAGCTCGACGAACGGCACCTCGATGGCGAGCCGCACGCGCGTCGGGCTCAGAGTCTCGACGGTGCTCTTCACAGGCGTACTCCTTGACGGATCTCAGTTGAATCTGGGCGTGTTTGCGCGCATCGAGTGTAGGCGAGCCGGCAGTCTGCTTCGGCAGCGCCCGGGTACCGCGCGGAAAATCGGCGGTTCCCGGGCGACCCGGCCGCGGACGACAGTCGGGGTGGCGGGATTTGAACCCACGGCCCCTCGCTCCCAAAGCGAGTGCGCTACCAAGCTGCGCCACACCCCGTGGCGACGAGAAGTGTATGCCGTCGGCGCCCACCGGACGTCCCGGGGCCGCATCGACCCGCCGCCCCGGTCACGGGGCTCCCGACGGGCGGGCCTCGCCGCCCACCGCGGCAACAGGCGGGAAACGGTGGTCTCCGAGCGCCGGGAGGCCGCTGTCTGCCGCAGGTCGTGCGGATCTCGGCAGGGCGCCGGGCGCTTCGGCGGCGGTACGGGCGGTACGGCGCTGCGCGGGCGGGACGGGTATTGGGTAGGCTGTCGGCGCGTCTCGTCACCGCGGGGCGCTCGCGGGCGTAGCTCAATGGCAGAGCTTCAGTCTTCCAAACTGACGGTGCGGGTTCGATTCCCGTCGCCCGCTCCACCCACGAAGGCCCAGGTAGACCGCATGATCGCGGCACCTGGGCCCTTCCATTCTCCCCCATTTGGGATCTTGCGTGCCATCCGCGTGCCATTGGTTCCCTAACGGTCGCTCTGCTGGCACGATCGCTGCTGTGGAGTGGTGGCACGCCTCGCTAGCCGATGTGCGCACGACGGCCAAGGCGGAATGCGGCCGCCGGGGCTGGCCGTGGCAAGAGCCAGTGCGAGTGAGCCGTAGCCTCTCTGGATTCAGGGTCTGGACGAATCTCGGGGTAAGGGACAACAACCCCTGGTTCCTCCTAGACAGGGACGGCCGAATCGTCAAGGCCGGGTACGCCAGGCGAAGACCAGCGGATCGGTAGGGCAGCTCCGAGACTGGCGTCACGCCTGGCCGCCTCCTGCCCGCCGAGTCGTGGTGGCAATCCGGCGATCGATGGCGAACGCGATCTCGCGGTCGCGCTCGCTGGTGGCGTGCTGGTAGATCAGGGCGGCGCGCATGGTGGCGTGTCCCATGCGGTGCATGAGCTCCCGGGTGCTGGCCCCCGCTGACGCGGCGAGCGTGTTGCCGGTGTGGCGTAGGTCGTGGAAATGGAAGCCAGCCAGGCCCACCGAGGCGACCGTCTGGGTCCATCTGACGGCGCGCCCGAAGTTGCCGGAACGCAGCGGCGCCCCTTCGCGCCGGTGAAGACGAGGGCCTCTGGGCCGTCGTTGGCGTACTCGGCCAGGTGCTCGCGCAGTGACTCAACCGCGGCCGCCGGCAGCGCGACGACCCGGACCCCGGCGGCCGACTTGGGCGGCCCGAACTCCAGACGATCCTTCAGCGCTGCCAGCTTGCGGGGCACCCGCACGGTCGCGGCGTCAAGGCGGCCCGCAAAGCGGGCGCGCCGGCCCGGCCCCGGCCTGCTGGCGACCTCCGGCCGGCATCGGCCGGGCGGCCGGCCACGCTTGGGGACGACCAGGACCTTGAAGACCTCGGGGCTCCGCCCCGAACCCCGGCCCTCCTCAGAGATCGGCCGCGGATCACCTCGCCGGGCACCACAAGGGCTACCAGCCTCCCCGGCCGGGCCAAGGTCGTTCGTCCGGTAGGGCGCTCCACCTTGTCCCCGTCCGGGGAGCTGGACGGTCTACGACTGCCGACGAGGAGATCCGCACATAGCGCCCTAGCGAATGCACGTGAACAGCGGCTGGTCGGCGCCGAGAAAGACGCTGTTGCCCAACTCGTCGAACGGTGCCGCAGGGGCATACCGCTGGGCGAAGAGCACAGCGCTTTGCTGGGTAGCTTCGTGCGCCCTGACGAACACTGCGTCCTTGCGCTGCCCATCAAGCGTGAGGTAGCCGTCCCACGCGAGGGTGCAGCGATCCGCGTCGACGACCTCGGCAAGATGCTTCTCGCCGGCTGTCTTTGAGTCTTCGTACGTGTCGGTGACGAACCGGACAAGCTCCCGGCTGTCGCCACGCTCGATGATCGCGAAGGGAAGAATCGGGCCGCCGTCTGTCACGCGAACGCGAGAGATGGCGAGGTCGAGCGTTGTATACGCCAGGTCCAGCAGTTCGGTGCTGAGCTCTTCGAAGTTCATCCCACCTAGCCCACCAGCTCGTGCGCCACGTGAATCATCCTGCGCCCGCCACATCCAATCAGCAGGCCCCGGGTCCCGTACAGCCATGCGTGCCATCCACGTGCCAGTAGCCGGTACCCAGGACGGTCACCAGGGGGCACGAACAGTCATCCACGACCTTCCTCGACCTGGCCCACCAGGGCCTTGTCGGCCGTGATCTTCGTCCTTCCAAACTGACGGTGCGGGTTCGATTCCCGTCGCCCGCTCACCCAGATGGCCCAGGTCGACGAGTGCCCGACCTGGGCCAATTTCATGTCCGCTGCTCGGGCCGGCCGTGCCATCCGCTCGTCAGTCCCGCTGGAGCACCAGGCCGTTGCCGGCCCGCTTCGACGGAAGGCGCGCAGGGCCCTCGTCCAGGTGACGCACCCGTTTGCGCATGCATCGACCATGGTCGGGCGCGGCGGCGCGGGCTGCGTACGATGCGGGGCCGGACATCCCGCTCGTCAGGTGGAGGTAGCGACCGATGTCAGGCCAGCAGGACGGCTTCGCCCTCGGCGTCGACCTCGGCACCTCGAACACGGTGGCGGTGCTGCGCCGGCCGGACGGGCGGACCCGGCCGCTGCTCGTCGACGGGCAGCCGATCCTCCCCTCCGGCGTGTACGCCGACGCGGACGGCCAACTGCACGTCGGCCGGGACGCCCAGCGGCTGGCCCAGGTCGACCCGGACCGGTACGAGCCGAACCCGAAGCGCCGGGTCGACGAGGCGGCGGTCCTACTCGGTGACCGTCGACTCTCCCCCGCCGAACTGCTCGCCGCGGTCCTGTTCACCGTCGCCGAGGCGGCGGTCGGGGCGGTCGGCTTCCTGCCGCCCGCGGTCGTCACCTGCCCGGCCACCTGGGACGCCGACCGGCGGCAGGTGCTCGCCGACGCGCTGGCGCTGGCCGGCTGGCCGTCGGCGGCCGAACACACCATGTCCGGTCCCATCCCGCCGGGGACCCGGCTGCTGCGGGAGCCGGTGGCCGCCGCCCGGTACTACACCGAGGTGCTGCGCCGGCCGGTGCCGGTCGGGGACGCCGTCGCCGTCTTCGACTTCGGCGGGGGAACCCTCGACGTGGCCCTGGTACGCAACGAGGGCGCGGACCCGTGGGGCGACTCCGGCTTCACGGTCGTCTCCTGCGGCGGCCTCGACGACCTGGGCGGCCTGGACCTCGACGCGGCCCTGGTCGAGCTGCTCGGCGAGCGGATCGCCGCCGCCCACCCGGCCGAGTGGGCTCGGTTGACCCAGCCGCAGAACGCCACGCAGTGGCGGGACCGGCTCCGGTTCCTGGAGAACGTCCGGGGCGCCAAGGAGATGTTGTCCCGCGCCACGGTGGCGCCGGTGGCCGTGCCGGGGGTGGAGGCGGCGGTGCCGCTGACCCGGGAGGAGCTGGAGGGGGTGGCGACACCGCTGCTGCGCCGCGCGGTCACCGAGACCCGGCGGGTCGTCTCCGCCGCCGGGCTGACCCCCGAACGGCTCGCCGGCCTGTTCCTGGTGGGCGGCTCGTCCCGGATCCCGCTGGTGGCCCGGCTGCTCCACGCCGAGTTGGGTGTCGCGCCGACCGTGCTGGAGCAGCCGGAACTGCCGGTCGCCGAGGGCGCGCTGACCGACCTGCCGCTGCGCCGCACCGGCGCGACGCCCGTGCCGCGGGTCCCGGTCCCGGACTCCCCCGACGGCGGCCCGACCCCGCAGCTTCTCGGCGCCGGGGCGCCGGCCACACCGCTTGCCGGCCCCGCCG
>NZ_JAEVHJ010000218.1:0-11365 GCF_016802855.1 Micromonospora sp. ATA51
GGCTCCGGCCCACCGGGCACCGGCGTCGGGAGGACCTGGCCGGGGCCGCGGCACTGCGCGAGGCCGCCGCGCACGGCCTGCACCCCGAGGTCACGTACGACGAGAGTCCCGACGGCGGGCGGACAGTGACCCTGCGCGCGGCCGTGCCCGGCGGCGAGGCCGGCCCGACGCACCTGCGGGCGATGGTCGGCCTGGTGCTGCACGTGGTGCGCGAGCTGGCCGGCGAGGGGGCGCTGCGCGACCGGTCCTACAGCGTGGGCCGCCGACCCGCGCCGGCGGCGGTCCCGGCCGTGCCGCGCACCGAGGCGGTCACCCTGGACCAGGTCGGCGGCCTGGCCGAGGTGGTCGCCCGGTTCCGGGAGATCGCGGTGTCGTTCCGCCACCCGCAGGTGATGGCCCGCTGGGGCGCCCGCCGCCCGCAGGGCATCCTCATGTACGGCCCGCCCGGCACCGGCAAGACCATGCTGGCCCGGGCCCTGGCCAACGAGATCGGCGCCGACTTCCGCGAGATCCGCACTCCGCAGATCCTCGACAAGTACCTCGGCGGCTCCGAGCGCAACATCAAGCAGATCTTCCGGGAGGCCCGCCGCTACCGGCAGCCCACCGTGCTGCTCTTCGACGAGTTCGAAAGCATCATCAGCTACGCCGGGGCGGGCGGGGACGCCGCCAGCCAGGCGGTCAACGCGGTCGCCGGCATCTTCAAGCAGGAGATGAACACCCTGTTCGAGGAGAACCCCGACGTGATCGTGGTGGCCACCACCAACTTCCCGCAGCGAGTGGACGCCTCGCTCATCCGCTCCGGACGCTTCGACGTCAAGCTCGCCATCCCCGCGCCGGACGAGTCCGGCCGCGCCGAGATCATCACCAAGATGATCCGGGAGCTGATCGCGCGGCACGAGGGGCCCGGTTTCCGGATGTTCACCGCCGACGTCGACCCGGCCGAGCTGGCCGCGCTCACCGCCGGCCTGACCGGCGCGGACATCCGCGAGGTGCTGCGCCGGGTGCAGCTGGCCAAGGCGATGCGGGAGGCGACCGAGGGTGCGCCGGCCGGCCCGATCAGCCAGGATGACCTGCGAGAGGCCGTCGCGGGGCTGCACCGCGGCTGAGCCCGGCCCGACGGAAGGAGACCCCTTGTCGTCCACCCTGCTGTCCCGTCGGGACCTGGTGTTCCTGCTGCACGACTGGCTGGACGTGACCCGGCTGACCGAGCGGCCCCGCTACGCCGAGCACTCCCGGGAGACGTTCGACGACGTGCTGGACCTGGCCGCCCGGGTGGCCGCCGAGCACTTCGCCCCGCACAACCGGGCCGCCGACAGCGCCGAGCCCACCTTCGACGGCCGCCGGGTGCACACCATCCCGCAGGTCAAGGCGGCCCTGGACGTCTTCGCCCAGACCGGGCTGCTGGCCGCCAGCATGGACGAGTCGATCGGCGGGATGCAGCTGCCGCACGCCGTCTCCGCCGCCTGCTTCGCCTGGTTCCAGGCGGCCAACGTCGGCACCGCCGCGTACCCGTTCCTCACCCTGGGCAACGCCAACCTGCTGCTCACCCACGGCAGCGCCGAGCAGATCGACACCTGGGTACGCCCCATGGTGGAGGGGCGCTTCTTCGGCACCATGTGCCTGTCCGAGCCGCAGGCCGGCAGCTCCCTCGCCGACATCACCACCCGGGCCGAGCCGCAGTCCGACGGGACGTACCGGCTGGTCGGCACCAAGATGTGGATCTCCGGCGGCGACCACGAGCTGGCCGAGAACATCGTCCACCTGGTGCTGGCCCGGATCCCCGGCGGCCGCCGGGGGTCAAGGGGATCTCACTGTTCATCGTGCCCAAGGTGCTCCTCGACGCCGACGGCGCCCTCGGGCCACGCAACGACGTGGTGCTGGTCGGCCTCAACCACAAGATGGGCTACCGGGGCACCACCAACACCCTGCTCAACTTCGGGGAGGGGGTGCACCGGCCGTACGGGCGGGCGGGTGCGGTCGGCTACCTGGTCGGGGAGCCGCACCAGGGGCTGGCGCAGATGTTCCACATGATGAACGAGGCGCGGATCGGCGTCGGCGCCGGCGCGACCGCACTCGGCTACACCGGGTACCTCAAGTCCGTCGCGTACGCCCGTCAGCGCCCGCAGGGCCGCCCGCTCGCCGACAAGGACCCCACCACGCCGCAGGTGCCGATCGTCGCCCACCCCGACGTCCGCCGGATGCTGCTGGCCCAGAAGAGCTACGTGGAGGGCGCGCTCGCCCTCGTCCTCTACTGTGGCCGGCTGCTCGACGAGGAGAAGACCGCCCCGGTCGAGGCCGACCGCAGCCGGGCCCACCTCCTGCTGGACATGCTCACCCCGATCGCCAAGAGCTGGCCGTCGCAATGGTGCCTGGCCGCCAACGACCTGGCCATCCAGGTGCACGGCGGGTACGGCTACACCCGTGACTACGACGTCGAGCAGCACTGGCGGGACAACCGCCTGAACCCGATCCACGAGGGCACCCACGGCATCCAGGCGCTGGACCTGCTCGGCCGGAAGGCGACCATGCAGGGTGGCGCCGGGCTGGCGCTGCTGCTGGAGACGATCGGCGCGACGGTCACCCGGGCCTGGAAGGCCGAGGGGGAGGCGGCCGAGCTGGCCGCCCAGCTCGGCGCGGCGGTGGACCGGATCGGCGTGGTGACCCGCCGGCTCTGGGCCAGCGGCGACCCGGAGCCGGCGCTGGCGAACGCCAGCGTCTACCTGGAGGCCGTCGGGCATGTGGTGATCGCCTGGATGTGGCTGGAGCAGCTGCTCGTCGTCGAGGCGGCGGGCGCCCCGGACGGGCCGGACGCCGACTTTCTCGCCGGCAAGCGGCAGGCCGCCCGGTACTTCTTCCGGCACGAGCTGCCCCGCACCGAGCCCCAGTTCGACCTGCTGGAGAGCCTCGACCGGACCACCCTGGACACCCGGGAGAGCTGGTTCTGACCGCCCCGACGGGCCGGGGCGCGCGCCCCGGTCCCGACGGGTCGGGCCGCGCCCCGGTCCCGACGGGTCGGGCCGCGGCCCGGCCGGGTCAGTCCCCGGCGAGGAGCCGGTCGCGGACCTCGCGGCGAGGACCTTGCCGATCTGCGACCGGGGCAGGTCCTCCACCACGACGATGCGGCGGGGCACCTTGTAGCCGGCGAGGTGCTGCCGGCAGCCGGAACGGACGTCCTCGGCGGCGGTGGGGCTCGCCGGGTCCAGCACGACCGCCGCCACCACCTCCTCGCCGCCGTGCTCGCCGGGCAGGCCGACCGCCGCCGCGTCGCGCACGCCGGGCACCCGGCGCAGCGCCTCCTCCACCTCCGACGGGTAGACGTTGAAGCCGCCGGTGATGATCAGCTCCTTGATCCGGTCCACCACGGTGACGAAGCCGTCCGGGTCCATCGTCACCACGTCGCCGGTACGCAGCCAGCCGTCCGGCAGCAGCACCGCGGCCGTGTCCTCGGGGCGCCCCCAGTAGCCGGCGAACGCCTGCGGGCCGCGGACCAGCAGCTCACCGGCCTCGCCCGGGGGCTGGTGCCGGCTCGGGTCCTCCGGGTCGACGATCCGGATCTCGGTGGACGGAACGGGCACGCCGACGGTGCCGCGCCGGCGGGCCGGGGAGACCGGGTTGCCCAGGGTGATCGGGGAGGTCTCGGTCATGCCGTACCCCTCGACCAGCAGGCCGCCGGTGACCGACTCCCACAGCTCCACGGTGGCGGGCGGCAGCGCCATCGCCCCCGAGATGGCGTACCGGACCGAGCTGAGGTCGATGTCGCGCTTGCGGGCGGCGGTGGCGAGCCGCTCGTAGATCGGCGGCACGGCGGGCAGGAAGGTCGGCGGGCGGCGGCGTACCGCGTCGAGGACCTGGTCGAGGTCGAACCGGGGGAAGAGCACCAGGGTGGCGCCGATGCCCATCGAGAAGGTCAGGCACAGCGTCAGCCCGTACGCGTGGAAGAGCGGCAGGACGGCGTACACCGTCTCCTCGCCGTCGCGCAGGCCCGGCACCCAGGCGCGGCCCCGCGCGGCGTTGGCCCGCAGGTTGCGGTGGGTGAGGATGGCGCCCTTCGGGGTGCCGGTGGTGCCGCCGGTGTACTGGAGCAGCGCGGTGTCGTCCGGGCCGGGCGCCGGGTGGTCGGCCGGGAGGGGGCCGGCGGTGGCGACCAGTTCCGCCCAGGAGAGCGTGCCGGGGGCCGGCGCCGTCATCGCGGCCCGGGCGGCGCGGGTCTTGTGCAGCGGCAGCCGCAGGGCCCACCGCTTGAGCGGCGGCAGCGCCCTCGGCGTAGCTGGCCGGTCGCCGAGGCCCGGGCGAGGTCAGTGCCGGGCCACGTAGACCGTGTTCGCGGACTCCCGGCCCTGCAACGGGTTGGGGAACCGGACGACGTGCGCCACCGAGGTCGGGAACACCTCGGTCAGCACCCGCTGGAACGCCGGGTCGGGCGGGTCGTTCGACCAGAGCGCGAAGACCCCGTCGGGGTGCAGGAGGTCGGCGAGCCGGCGCAGTCCGGCGACCGTGTAGAAGTCGGCGTGGCTGGGGTGCAGCACCTGGCGCGGCGAGTGGTCGACGTCGAGCAGCACCGCGTGGAACCGACGTCCCGGCGCGTCCGGGTCCCACCCGCTCCCGCCGGCGACGGCGGCGAAGAAGTCGGCCCGGACGAACCGGGTACGCGGATCGGTGGCCAGCCCGGCGGTGAAGGGGAGCAGGTCTCGGCGATGCCAGTCGATCACGTCCTCGATGGCCTCCACCACCACCAACGAGCGGACCCGCGGGTCCTCCAACGCGGTCCGCGCCGTGTAGCCGAGGCCGAGCCCGCCGACCACCACGTCCAGGGCGTCGCCGTTCAGCGTGGCCAGCCCGAGCCGGGCGAGTTCGATCTCCGCGACCGGGAACAGGCTGGACATCAGGAACTCGTCGTCGAGCTTCACCTCGTACACGTCGACGTCGAGCGCCGGGTCGCGCCGCCGGCGCAGGCTGATCTCGCCGATCGGGGTCTCCCGCCAGGCCAGTTCTTCGAATCGCGCGCCCACGGGTGGTCCTCTCCGCCGGTTCCGTCACCGGATGTTACCGGCCCGCCGGCCGGCCGCCGGACGATCCCGGCCGCCCGGGCTTTTCCCCGCCGCCGGCGGCATCCCACGCCCCGGCCCGGGTAAGCCACCCGGTCGAGGACGTCGGAGCGGAAGGGGAGCGCGGTGGCGGAGATGCTGGCCGGACGGTTGCACGTGACCGGGCGGGCGTTGCGGATGGAGTCGGTGCCGGTGCCCGAGCCGGGCCGCGGGCAGGTCCGGATCAGGGTCGCCGCCGCCGGGGTGTGCCTGTCGGACGTGCACCTGATCGACGGCACGCTCACCCCGCTGTACCTGTCCGGCGACGTGGTGACCCTCGGTCACGAGGTGGCCGGGACGGTCGACGCGCTGGGGGAGGAGGTCGAGGGCTGGCAGCCGGGCCAGCGGGTGCTGCTCCAGGCGGGGGAGCGGGACCGGAGCGGCACCCTGCTCACCCGGGGCGTGGACTACGACGGCGGCTGGGCCGAGTACGCGCTGGCCCGCGAGGACACCGTCATGCCGATCCCCGACGCCCTCCCGTTCGAGCAGGCCTGCATCATCCCCGACGCGGTCTCCACCCCGTGGGCGGCGGTGACCGACACCGCCCGCACCGGCCGGGGGAAGCGGTCGCGGTGTGGGGGGTCGGCGGCCTCGGCGCGCACGCGGTGCAACTGCTCTTGCTGGTCGGCGCGGCGCCGGTCATCGCCGTGGATCCGCTGCCGGCGGCCCGGGACCGGGCGCTGACCCTCGGCGCCGACATTGCCCTGGACCCGAAGGACGCCGCCTTCCGGGACGCCGTGCTGGACGTGACCAACGCCCGCGGTCTGGACGTCGCGTTCGACTTCGCCGGCGTCACCCCGGCACGCGAGCAGGCCATGACCGTGCTCGGCCGGCAGGGCCGGCTGGTGCTCACCGGCATCGCCAACCAGCCGCTCACCATCCCCTCGGACAGCCGGTTCAACTACAGCCGGCAGGCCGTGCTCGGCCACTACGGCTCGGAGGCGCAACACGTCGAGCAACTCGTGTCGCTCGCCGCTCAGGGCCGGCTCGACCTGACCGCCTCGGTCAGCGATGTGCTGCCGCTGGCCGACGCGGCCGAGGCCGTGCGGCGGGTCCACGACAAGGAGGGCAACCCGATCCGGCTCATCCTGCGCCCCTGACCGGTCGGCCGGCGCGCCGCGCGCGGCGGTGCGGGATCAGCCGCTGGGGCGGGCCGCGACGACCACCGTGTCGAGGGCGTCCACGCTGTCGCCGCCCTCGGTGGGCACCGGCCGGCGGGCGGTCTCGGCCCGCTGGATCCGCATGCCGGCGAGCCCGTCGACGACCGCCTCGGGGGTGAGCAGGATCGCCGGGTCCTGCGGTCCGCCCGTCCCGCCGTCGAGGTTCGCCCGGTCGTGGCCGACGACGACGATCGTGCCACCGGGGCGCAGCGCGCTCCGGGCGGCGGCGAGCACTCCGGCCAGTTCCGCGGCGGGCAGGTGCAGGTAGCTGATCAGGACCAGGTCGTAGCTGCCCGGCACCGGCCGGTACGTGGTCACGTCCGCGACCCGCCACTCGACCGGTACGCCCTGCCGGTTGGCCAGCTCGCGGCCCCGCTTGACGGCCACCGGGGAGAAGTCCACGGCCGTGACCCGCCAGCCCTGGCCGGCCAGCCAGACCGCGTTGCGTCCCTCCCCTGCCGCCAGGTCGAGCGCGCTGCCGGGGTCCAGCCCGGCGACCGACTCGACGACGAAACGGTTGGGCTCAGCGCTCCACACCAGACCCGGCGTGTTGGCGTACCGGGTGTCCCAGGCGCTGCTGTCCACTGTGGTTCTCCCTCCGGCGGCGGCACACCGCTACCGCGACCGTACCGGTCGACGCGAACGCCGCCGTCACCGCCAGCCCCAGACCCACCTCGGCGGGGAGCTGCTGGGCGAGGACGAAGACGCCCATCACCACGACGAACCAGCCGAACGACCTGCGCAGGAGGTCGGCGGGGATGCGCCCGGCGAGCTGCCCACCGGCGAAGCTGCCGGCGATGGCGGCGACGGTCACCCCGGCGGCCAGGCCCCAGTTGATGCTCACGCTGGAGAGGTAGCCGGCCAGGCCGGCGAAGGACTTCATCGCGATGACCACCAGGGAGGTGCCGACCGCGACCGGCATCGGCAGGCCGCCGAGCAGGGCGAGTGCGGGCACCACCAGGAAGCCGCCGCCGGCGCCGACCAGACCGGTGACCAGCCCGACCACCACCCCGTCGAGGATCACCCGCAGCGCGGGAAGCTCGTGCGGCACCGGTCGACCCTCGGCGGCGCGCCGGCCCCGGATCATCGCGACCGCGGTGGCCAGCATCATCACCGCGAACCCGGTGAGCAGGAACCCGGCCGGGATGAACTCGGCCAGGCGACCGCCCGCGTAGGCGCCGGTCATGCCGGCGAAGCCGAAGATCAGGCCGGTGCGCCAGCGGACCCGTCCCGCCCGGGCGTGCGGTAGGACACCCACCGCGCTGGTGGCGCCGACGACGAGCAGCGAGGTGGCGATCGCCTCCTTGGCCGGCAGGTCGGCGACGTAGACCAGCAGCGGCACGGCGAGGATGGACCCGCCGCCGCCGAGCAGGCCCAGGCTGATCCCGATCAGCACGGCCAGCCCGACGGTCAGCAGGATGCTCGCGGTCATGCCCGCCGCCCGGCGGCCGTGCCGTCGCGCAACTTACCGACGATGGTGTCCAGGTCGCAGCTGGCGCCCCGGTTGTACGGCAGCTTGCCGAGCAGCATGCCCATCGTGCAGGTGTTGGTCACCGCGGCGAAGGTGAGGCCGGCGCCGATGAATCCGGCGACCCACTTGAGCCCGGGCACGAAGACCGAGGCCAGGATGCTGACCAGGACGATCGAGCCGGCGACGAGGCGGACCTGCCGTTCCAGGTCCCAGCGGGGTGCGCCCTGCTTGACCGGCGCGTTGGCGGCCTGCCAGGCCAGCATGCCGCCGTCGAGGATCTTGAGGTTCGGTAGTCCGGCCCCGGCGAGGGCCTGCCCGGCCTGGGTGGCGCGGGCGCCGGAGCGGCAGATCAGCACCACATCCTCGGCCAGGTGGTTGCGCAGCTCCTCGCGGTGCTCCCGGAGCAGGTCCAGCGGGACGTTGTAGGCGCCGGGGATGTGGGACGTCTCGAACTCGGCGGGGGTGCGCACGTCGAGCAGTCGGGGCCCCTGGCCCGAGTCGATCAGCTCGCGCAGGGCGCCGGCGTCGAGCTTGGCGGGGCAGGTGGTCTCGGAAGTGCTCATGTCTCCTCGTTCGTGGCGCAACACCGTTGTCGGCGGGCAGGGTGGGACCGGCCGGCGCGAAGCGGCGGCAGGTGTCGCAGCCGGGTCAGGGCTTCTGGGCCATGGCGACGCCCGCCGGCTCGGCGTTGCCGAACTTGTCGTCGATGACGACGACCTCGCGGCCGGCGTTGGCGAGCAGGGACGCCGCTGCGGTGGCCCGGTAGCCGGAGCCGCAGTGCACCCAGACCACGCCCGGCGGGACGTCGGCCAGCCGGCGCGGGAGGTCGGGCAGCGGGACGTGCACGGCCCCGTCGACGTGGCCGGCCCGCCACTCGTAGGTCATCCGCACGTCTAGGACCACGTCGGGGCCGGGCAGGCCGTCGGGGGCGGCGGCACCGCGGGCGGCGGCGAGGGCCGGAAAGTCGGCGGTACGCAGCTCCCGCAGCTGCCCGGGCCCGGCCGTCCAGTCCGCGGGGTCGCCGGTGGCCTGGGCGGCGGGCCGGTCGATGCCGATCCGGACCAGCTCGCGCTGCGCGTCGGCGACCTGCCCGGGGGTCTCGGCCAGCAGGGTGACCGGGGTGCCCCAGTCGATCAGCCAGCCGAGCCAGGTGGACATCGGCCCGTCGAGGCCGAGGCTGACCGTGCCGGCCAGGTGGGAGGCGGCGTACGCCTTGCGGGTGCGCAGGTCGACCACCCACTCGCCGGCGGCGATCCGGTCCCGCAGCTGTCCCGCGTCGGCCCGGGTCACCGGGGTCAGGTCGACGGGCGCCGGACCGGCGGCGTTCGCCAGCCCCATGTGCGCGTAGTACGCCGGGTAGGCGTCCAGCCCGGCGAGGGTCTCGGTGACGAACTCGTCGGCGGCGAGCCGGAGCACCTGGTTGGCCTGCTTCTCCCGGCCGATGGTCGACTCGGGGGCGTCGGCCTGGGCGGCCGAACAGAAGCTGCCGAAGCCGTGCGTCGGCCATACCTGCGCCCCGTCGGGCAGCAGGTCGGCGAGCCGGCGTGCCGAGGCGTGCTGGTGGTGGGCCAGCTCGTGGGCGTGCTGCTCGCCGAGCAGGTCGGTGCGGCCGGTGGTGCCGAAGAGCAGCGAGCCGCCGGTGAAGACGCCGACCGGCCGCCAGCCGGCGTCGGTCGCCTCGTCGAGGACGTACGACAGGTGGTGGAAGGTGTGGCCGGGCGTGCCGACCACTCGCAGGCGCAGCGAGTTCCCCACGGCGACGGTGTCGCCGTCGGCGACCCCCACCCGGTCGAACCGGACGTCGTCAGCGGAGGCGACCAGGTACTGCGCGCCGGTCACCCGGGCGAGGTGCAGCCCGCCGGAGACGTAGTCGTTGTGTACGTGGGTCTCCAGCACGTGGGTGATCCGGACGCCCTGCTCGCCCGCCAGGCGCAGCACCCGGTCGATGTCGCGCTGCGGGTCGACCACCAGCGCGATCGTGCCGTCGCTGGCCAGGTAGCTCCGGTCGCCCAACGAGGACGTGGTGATCACGGACACCTCGACGGTCATGTTCGGTTCTCCCTTTGTCCGATACCCTCGGGGGTATGTGGCAGGTACACGTCCGCCCGGGTCGCGGGGGTGCGCGTACCCGCCCGCGCCGGGTTCACACGACGCGGGCGTCAGGTCGTACGGTCGTGGGTCAGGCGAGGGAGAGGAAGAGCTTCTCGAGCTCCTCCTCAGTCATCTCCGGGGTCTCGCCACGCTCCCGCGCGGCGTTGCAGTGCCGCATCCCCGACGCGATGATCTTGAAGCCGGCCCGGTCGATCGCCTTGGACACGGCGGCGAGCTGGGTCAGCGCCTCCCGGCAGTCCTGCCCGCTCTCCATCATCTCGATCACCGCGTTGAGTTGCCCCCGGGCCCGCTTGAGCCGGGTCAACGCCTCGCCGGTCATCTCCGGTCGTAGCTTCACTTGCGCCACCTCCTACGCTCCAACATACCCCCGGGGGTAGCCGTCCTGCGACATACCCCCGAGGGTATTGCCGGGCCGAGCCGCCTGAAACGCCCATTGGGCGCGGAATGGCGACGCAGGGTCCTCGACACATCGACGGAACGCTTATCCTGTGCCCCGACCGATTCAGGGAAGGGACCGCATGCCTTCGCGGCAGGACCAGCTCCACTCGTACCAGTTCACCGTGCAGCGGGCGGTGGCCGCGCTGGTGATGCGGGAGACCGACCCCGCCCAGTCGCCGTTCCGGCGGCTGGCCGGCGCGGGACTGGCCAGCGTCCTGGTCGCGGTGATCGGCCTGGGCGGGTTCGCTCTCTACGGCCTGTTCGCCGGTGGTGGCAGCTCCTGGCGGGACGCCGGCGCGGTGATCGTGGAGAAGGAGTCCGGCGCCCGGTTCGTCTACCGCGAGCAGCGGCTGCACCCGGTGCTCAACTACGCCTCCGCCCTGCTCATCATCGGCGCCGACCGGCCGAAGACCGTGCTGGTCTCCCGGCGCTCGATCGAGGGCGTGCCGCGCGGGCTGCCACTGGGCATCGCCGACGCTCCGGACTCGCTGCCCGCGCCGGGCAGGCTCTCCACCGCGCCATGGACGGTCTGCTCGGTCATCTCGACCGAAGTCGGACGCACCGAGCCCGGCTCGGCGCTGCTGATCGGCCGGGACGCGACCGGCGGCCGGCCCCTCGGCGAGCAGGGGGTGCTGCTGCGGCACCCGGACGGGAGCCTGCACCTGCTCTGGCATCACCGGCGCCACCTGCTCCGCGACACCGACCGGGTGCTGGCGGCCCTGGCCGCGACCCGGGACCGGCGGTGCCGGTGCGCCGGCGCTGCTCAACATCGTGCCGGCCGGCGCCGACCTGGCCCCGCCCACGGTGCGCGGCCTCGGCGAACGCTCCGCCCGGGTCACCGGCGCCACCGTCGGCGACGTCTACCTGGTGCGCAACTCGGGCGGCGGCCGGCAGTACGCGGTGGCCGAGCGGGACGGCCTGGCCGGCATCACCGAACTCCAGGCCGGCCTGCTGCTCGCCCGCACCGGACAGGGCGAGCCGGAGCCGATCACGCTGGGCCGGTTCGCGCCCTGCCCAAGCTGCCCGGCCGGGTCCCCACCGGGCCGGCCGCGCCGCCCCCCGCCCCGCCCCGGCTGGCGACCGTCGACGGCGGCGCGGTC
>NZ_JAEVHJ010000219.1:0-11351 GCF_016802855.1 Micromonospora sp. ATA51
CGACGAACCAGGCGGCGTCCGCCACGACAGACCCGCCACGATCCGGCTCTACAAGCTCAGCCACCAAACTCCATGATCAACTTAGGCTACGCGGCATTGCGGCAGGGGGTATGTGGAGGTGCCCCGGAAGTGCGGCGTGGGAATCCAGCCGCTCGCTGACGGCAAGGCGTCGGAATTCCCCTCTCCGGTGACGGTCGACGGGAAGACCTTCAATATCAGTGGCGGTGATTCGGGTTGCGAGTCCGTGGTGCTGGTGCGGTCGCCGGCAACCGTGGGTGACCGGCTGTTCTTCATGACCGCACCCGACTCCCTCGGCAAGTTGCCGATGCGTGGCGGAGTGGATCTGGAGGACTTCACCTGGTACCTGACCGAGTGGGATGGGAAATCGGCCTCGGCCAGGTTTCTTACGGAGATTCCGGGCATCGCCGATTTGGCGGTGTCGCCGGACGGCCGGTCGGTGATCGCTGCCGTCGGGTCGCCGGAGAACGAAGCCGGGGTCTGGTCGGTCGACGTCGGTACCGGGCAGAAGACGAGGATCGTCGACGGCGAGGAGGCGGATCACCCGAGCTTTTCACCCGACGGCAAGCGGTTCGTCTACGTCGAGAACTACAAACATTTGAAGTTCGCCGTTGCTTCTGGGCACGCGCCTCGATGAGCACCGACACGGACCATTGGCGGCCCGACCAAGCTCGTGTTCGAGGAGCATGTGGGCCATCTCGTGGAGGATGGAGCGTGAGCGGCGGTACCCCTCGGACCTGACCGACTCGCGGTGTACGTCGAACCGATACTGCCCCTGCCGGTCGACGGGTTGCGGCAGTGCGACGATCATCAATGGGCCTGCGTCGATCGGCACACCTGACGGCTGCAGTGCGAGCGGGTGGCTCCGTACGCAATCGCGCCCTCAGGACGTATCCGTGTTGCGAAAGTTTGGTGATCGCCGATATCGGCCATAGATAGGCGCCACACGCTCCCAGAGGAGGCCTCATGCCTCGAACCACCCCCGTCCTGATCGCCGGCGTCCTTACCGCCGCGCTCGTCGCGCCGGTCGCGCCGGCGCAGGCGAGCAACCCACTCGCCCCGATATCCAGTTCCCTGGCGCGGACACTGACGACAGCCTCCGGCACGATCCCGGTGTTTGTGCACGGTACGAGCATCGGCGCCGCCCGGCAGGCGGCCGCCGACACCGGCCTCACACTCATCACCACCTGGAACAAGATCGGCGTCGCGGTTGCGCGCGGCACCGCCGAGCAGATCGGGGCCGTTCGCGGTCATGCCGGTGTCACGTACGTCGAAGGTGACCAGCCGCTGCGGCTGCACCTGTCGACCTCGAACGTCGCCACCCGAGGCGAGCAGGCGCGCGCTGAGCTGCGCGACGGACAGGGACGGCCGGTCGACGGCCGCGGTGTGTCGGCGGCGATCATCGACACGGGCGTGGACGGCACGCACCCGTTCTCCCGCAACGCGGACGGCACCAGCGCAGTGAAGCTCAATCTGAAGAACATCTGCGGCCCCCTCACCGACCTGGGTCTGCCGCTCCCGCTCCCCAACGACTCGTGCTTCCTCGACCTGACCGCGGCCAACGACACCGACACGCTGTCGGCCGGCGGGCACGGCACGCACGTCGCGGGGATCGTCGCCGGGCGGGACACGACGCTCACCGACGGCACCCAGCTGCACGGCGCTGCCCCTGACGCCACGCTGATCAGCCTGTCGGTCTGAGCATCTTCGGCGCGGACAGCGCGCTGAACTGGGTGCTCGAGCATCACCTGAACCCGTGCGCGGGCTGCCCACCGATCAAGGTGAGCAACAACTCGTACGGCCCCACTGGCGGTGGGGCGTTCGATCCGAACTCGGCGACCACCAAGTTGCAACGGGCGCTGGCCGCCGAGGGTGTCGTCACCGTCTGGGCGGCCGGCAACGACGGCCCGGACAACAGCGCCACCAACCCTCCGGGTCAGGACCCCACTCCGGGCATCCTCATGGTCGCCTCCTACGACGACCTCGGCACCGGCACCCGCGACGGTAGCGTGTCGACGTTTTCCAGCCGCGGGGCGGCGGGGCGCCCGGAGACCTACCCGGACGTCTCGGCACCCGGATCGAACATCACCTCGGCCTGCCGGCCATACCTGCTGATCTGCTCGACCGGTCTGGACCCGCGCAACGGCCCCGGGCCGCTGGACGTCGGCACGTTCAACACGATCAGCGGTACCTCGATGGCAACCCCGCATGTCGTGGGCATCGTCACCCAACTGTTCCAGGTCGCACCGAACGCGACCCCGGCCCAGGTCGAGGACGCGCTCAAGGCCACGGCGGACAAGTTCACGGACAGCGCGGCCTACCAGACCGTCGGGCCCTACACCACCGCAGTCGACAAGGGAAGCGGCCTCGTCGACGCGTACGCCTCGGCGGTACGGCTGGGGGCGACACCTGGCTGACGGCCGACCAGAACGGCGCAGCAGCGAGTTCAGCCGGCACCGTCACCGACAACAAACAGCGCCACGAAGCGCACGATCACCGGCCGGCAACATGCCGCGATGACCGTGTGTGTTGGGCACAGCTCACGATCCACGACCAGGACCGCTACGAAACGTACGCCGCGGCGTTCACTGAGGTTGCCGGCGGCCTAATCGCGAGCCAAGCACTGGCACAAGACCCGGGGCCGGAGCGGCCGCTCCGGCCCCGGTTGAACTTGGTGAGTGACCCGGGCCTCTCCCTCGGCTCCAACTGCCACATCATCTTCTGACGGCGCGGTAGCGGCTGACCATGATCAGCCCCACGGCGGCGGCGCCCAACAGTCCAGCGAGCGTGAGCAGCCAAAGCCCGGCACCGACGCTCACCTGAGTGGCGGCGCTGATTGCCTTGCCGATTCCCAGCGGGTCATCCTCACTGGACATGCGCTCCCGCATCTGCGCCTCTGTCGCCTGCAGATCCACAATCTTCCACACCCCGATTCCGAACAATGCGAGGGCGGCGAGGCCAGCGAAGATCGGCGCGACGATGGGCACGCTCTGGCGCCGCAGACTCAACCCGCCGTAGGCAGCCACCACGAGGCCGAGTACAACAACGATCCAGCCGTCCTTTCCGTCCGTACCGGACAACGACACACTGCCCAAGATCGGCGCAGTGACCTTCGCCCAGGGCATGAACGAGCCAATGACGGCCGCGATGCCCGCAGCCAGCACGATCCATTCGCGGACCGGTCGCGTTGCGGCCGGCGCCAGGGACGGTTCACCTTCGACGGGCTGATTAGCGGACGCCGACTGGTCCGGCGGCGGGGGCGGGGTGAGATCCTGCGCCATTCTTCGATTCCCTTTGGACGTCGATGCCCATCTCACCGCTTGAGGCGGGCACAGAGGTAGCAATCTATGGCACCGCCGTAGCAGGACATCGTCCCCAGCAGAAGCCAACACCCGTACGGTTGATCAAAGTGTGGACATGGAGGGCGGTGTGCCCCGTCGTACTGCGTCGCTAAACCGCCGTCCGGCTCCAAGACACCGCCCAGCTTGCTGTAGACGGGGCGCCGTGCAGGGAGCCGATGCGAGTTGCTCCAGGGTTGTACGAAGGCGATTCGCCGGCCGCGGCGCGGTTCGTAGACCAGGTTCGGGCCCTCGGGCACTGAGTCGATCGGCGCGGCCAGCATGTCGGCGACAGGCCGCCGCAGCACAGGCCCACCCGGCGACGTATCCCACTGCCAGGCCGGGCTTACCCCCTCCTGTTCCGTCCGGACCGCGAGCGCCGCTCATACGCGTCCCTCCCCCGCCATCGTCGGGTAGAGGGATCGGGCCCCGGGCGAAGACCAGGCTCAACGAATGCAGGGGGACTTTGGCATTACGAGTCGAAGGTCGCCCTGGTCGACGGCGTGGAGGCTCGGGTCGAGTGGGCGTCCGTGCTGCCGATGGGCGCCTCGTCAGTCGGCTACGCCGCAGCTCGCGGAGAGTGCGCTGAGGAAGACGAGCTTTGCTGGCTCCGTCATCCGCTCGGCGGCGGGCTACCTCGACGTCTTTAGCGCAGGTCGGCGGCGATCCGGTCGGTGTCGGCGGTCAGGGCGTCGTAGCCGTCGGCGGTGAGCTTGCCGTCGCGTCGCAGTTCGCCGAGCTTGTCGCGCAGCTTTTTGAGCTGCTTCTCGGCCTGGTCTGGGTCGCTCTCGGCGATCTCCTTCGCGATCGCGTCCACCTTGGTGTGCAGGTCCTTTGCGGCATCCGGGTTCAACCAACCGGCTTCCACCTGCTCCTGGATTGACTGGCGCATGCCGGCGATCGGGTCAGCGGGTGGAGTGGGGCTCGGCCTACGGGAGGTAGCGCGAGGGCTCGGTGTCGGGCTGGCCGGGCTGGCGGACGCGACGGTGCGCAGCGTCGGCGTGGTGGACGCGACGGAGAGCGGCACGGCCGGCACGCGGGGCGCCACGGCGGTGGTGGCCGATGCCGGCGGCGCGGTCGGTTCCGCGGTCGAGGTGTGGTCGTCGCGGTCGAGCAGCGTGACGCCGGTCAGGGCGAGCAGCGCGACGCCGAGCAGGGCCGCCGCCAGCAGCCCCTCGCGCCGATACCGCGCCAGGCCCGGCCTGGGGCGTGCCGGGCCGCCCCTCCTCACAGCGGGCCGCGGCCGGCGCGAAGCAGCAGCAGCGCGAGCTGCGTCCCGTCCGCACCCAGCGCCTGCCGGAACCGCTCCAGGATCTCCCGCTCCCGGGAGAGCACCAGGCGGGTGCCGCCCGAGGCGAGCCGAGTGGCCCCCACCTCCTGGGAGAGGGCGGCCCGCTCCTGCCACAGCGCGATGATCGTCCGGTCGATCTCGTCGATCCGCTCCCGGATCGCCACGATCCGCTCGGCGGCCGCCGAATCGCCGGTGCCGGTCCGGGCGGTCGCGGCCGCCGTCGCACCAGTGTCGGCCCCGTCGTGGTTCTTCGCCAGGCTGCCGCTCTGCTCCGCCACGTCAGTCATCATCGTCGTACCCCTCGGGTGTCGGGCCCGGTGCCCGGATCCCGGGACGAAAAAGCCCCGGGCTCTCCGAGCCCGGGGCTTTCGCAGGTCTTGTGATCAGGCGCGACCTACGGCTGCCGGACTCCCGGTGCCGTAGTAAAAGTAGAAGCGCTGACCGAACACGTCGTCGAGTATGCCGAGCGGTGGCCGGGGTGCGCAAGGATTCCCGCCAACAGGTGGGACGGGGTGCGTTTCCGTCCCCGGTGACGGCTTCGTCTCGTCGGGGCGTGCTCGGGCGGGAAGTGTCCGTCCGGCGGCATAGACTCGCCGTGCGATGCATCCTCTCTTCGACATTCCCGCGTCCCCGCCCGCGCCGGAGCCGACCCCGCCGCACCGGCCCGGGTCCTACGACGACTCCAGCTCGGCTGGCGGCCATGATTCGGCCTCCGCGCCGCTAGGCGGCGCTCCGGACCGAATGAAGGCCGGTCTGTCGCCGCGCCGCGACCGGGAGCCGTCGGCCGCCCGGCTGGACCCGCAGGCCCTCCTCGCCGGGCTGAACGGTCCCCAGCGCGACGCCGTCACGCACGCGGGTTCGCCCCTGCTGATCGTGGCCGGCGCCGGTTCCGGCAAGACCCGGGTGCTGACCAACCGGATCGCGTACCTGCTCGCCGCGCGGGACGTGCACCCGGGCGAGATCATCGCGATCACCTTCACCAACAAGGCCGCCGGCGAGATGAAGGAGCGGGTGGCCGCCCTGGTCGGGCCGCGGGCCCGGTTGATGTGGGTGTCGACCTTTCACTCCGCCTGCGTCCGGATCCTGCGGGCCGAGCACGAGCACGCCGGGCTGAAGTCGACGTTCTCGATCTACGACGCGGACGACTCGCGCCGGCTGATGCAGATGGTGGCCCGGGAGCTCGACCTCGACCCGAAGCGCTACCCGGCGCGCGGCTCGCCGCCCAGGTGTCCAACCTCAAGAACGAGCTGGTCGACCCGGAGGCGTTCGCCAGCCGGGCCAAGGGGCCCAACGAGCGGGCGCTGGCCGAGGCGTACACGCTCTACCAGCGGCGGCTGCGCGAGGCGCACGCGCTGGACTTCGACGACCTGATCATGACGACGGTGCACCTGCTCCAGTCGCATCCGCACGTCGCGGAGAGCTACCGACGCCGGTTCCGGCACGTCCTCGTCGACGAGTACCAGGACACCAACCACGCCCAGTACGTGCTGATCAAGGAGCTGGTCTCCGGCACCGAGGGGATCGAGCCGGCCGAGCTCTGCGTGGTCGGCGACGCCGACCAGTCGATCTACGCGTTCCGGGGCGCGACCATCCGCAACATCCTCGAGTTCGAGCGGGACTTCACCGACGCCCGGACCCTCCTGCTGGAGCAGAACTACCGCTCCACCCAGACCATCCTCAACGCCGCCAACGCGGTGATCGACCGGAACACCTCCCGCAAGCCCAAGCGGCTCTGGAGCGACGCCGGGGCCGGCGAGCAGATCGTGGCGTACGTCGCCGACACCGAGCACGCCGAGGCGGACTGGGTGGCCCGGGAGATCGACCGGCTCGTCGACGACGGCGAGACCCGCCCCGGCGACGTCGCGGTCTTCTACCGCACCAACGCCCAGTCCCGGGTCTTCGAGGAGGTGTTCATCCGGGTCGGCCTGCCGTACAAGGTCGTCGGCGGGGTGCGCTTCTACGAGCGCAAGGAGGTCCGCGACGCGCTGGCCTACCTGCGCGCGGTGGTCAACGACGACGACACGGTCAGCCTGCGCCGGATCCTCAACACCCCGCGCCGGGGCATCGGCGACCGGGCCGAGGCGTGCGTGGAGGCGCTCTCCAGCCGGGACCGGATCTCCTTCGGGGCGGCGCTGCGCCGGGCCAAGGACGCGCCGGGCATCTCCACCCGGGCGGCCAACGGGATCGCCGACTTCGTCGCGCTGCTCGACGGCGCCCGGCAGCTGGCCGAGACCGGCACCCCGGAGGAGGTGCTGGAGGCGCTGCTGACCCGCTCGGGTTACCTGACCGAGCTGGAGGAGAGCCTCGACCCGCAGGACGCCGGCCGGGTGGACAACCTCCAGGAGCTGGTCAGCGTCGCCCGGGAGTACACCGAGCGGATCGAGGCGCTGGGCGAGGAGGGGGAACGGGCCACCCTGGCCGGCTTCCTGGAGCAGGTGGCGCTGGTCGCCGACGCCGACCAGATCCCCTCCGACGACCCGGACCACCAGGGCGTGGTCACCCTGATGACCCTGCACACCGCGAAGGGCCTGGAGTTCCCGGTGGTCTTCCTGACCGGCCTGGAGGACGGCGTCTTCCCGCACCTGCGCTCGCTCGGCGACACCCGGGAGCTGGAGGAGGAGCGCCGGCTCGCGTACGTGGGCATCACCCGGGCCCGGCAGCGGCTCTACCTGTCCCGTTCGGTCACCCGCTCGGCCTGGGGGCAGCCGGCCTACAACCCGCCGTCGCGGTTCCTGGAGGAGTTGCCGCCGGATCTGGTCCGGTGGGAGCGCACCGAGGGGTCGTACACCTCGTGGGCCGGCGGAGGCGGCGGCGTCGGCGGCCGGGCGGACCGCGCGCCCGGCGGACGGGGCGGCTTCACCGGCGGCACCCCCAAGGCGGCGCAACTGGCGAAGCGGCTCGGCGTGGACGGCAGCCGGCTGGCCACTGCCAGCGAGCTGCCCCAGGGGCCGAAGGTGGCGGCCGGCGACCGGGTCAACCACCAGCGCTACGGCCTGGGGCGGGTGCTCGCCGTGGAGGGGCACGGCCCGGGTGCCCGGGCGCAGATCGACTTCGGCGACCAGACCATGTGGCTGGTCCTGCGGCACGCCCCGATCGACAAGCTCTGAGCGACCACGAAGGGCCCGGGCCGGCGAACCGCCGGACCGGGTCCCTCGTCGTGCTCCGCGACCGTCAGCAGGCCACGTCGATGCCCCGCGCGCGCAGGAACGGCGCCGGGTCGATCTGGTTCCACATCGCGCCCTTGTGCACCTCGAAGTGCAGGTGCGGGCCGGTGGCGTCGCCGGTGGCGCCCTCGTAGCCGATCACCTCGCCGGCGCTGACCTTCTCGCCCACGCTGACCGCGATGCGGCTCTGGTGGGCGTAGTGGGTCAGGTAGCCGTTGCCGTGGTCGATGAAGACCGAGTTGCCGTACCCGTCGCCGACGTCGCCGGCCTTGACCACGGTGCCCGCCGCCGCGGCGTGGATCGGGGTGCCCGCGGGCATCGCGAAGTCGATGCCGGCGTGCAGGGTGCCCCACCGCTGCCCGTAGCAGGAGGTGATCGCGGCGCCCTTCATCGGGATGACCCAGGAGGGCTTCGGCTTGGCGGTCTTCTTCGGCGTCGGCTTGGCGGTGGCCGCCTTCTTCGTCGGCGTCGGGCTGGCCGTGGAGGGGCTCGGCGACGGGCTGGCCGCGGTCGCGGACGGGGTGACCGGGGCGGTCGACTCCCGGACGGAGCGGTCGCGCGGGCGGCGGCCTCGGCGCGGGCCTGGGCGTCGAAGTCGACGGCGGCGGGGGTCGGTGTGCCGTGGTCGGCGGTGGCGACGGAGACGCCGCCGAGGCCGAGGCCGATCAGCGCCACCGCGCCGACCACGAAGTACGTGCTGCGCCGGCCCGGCCGCCTGCGCGCCCGGTGCCGGGGAACGTCGTGGGTGTTCTCGTTCTGGACGGAGCTGTCTTCCTGCACGGCGGACCTCACAGTCGAGGGGCACTTGACCTCGAAATACTGGTGTCGGCCCGGTCCGCGCCGGGTAGGGGCTCCGGTGGGACGGCCGGGGCTGCTGACGGCCCACGCCCGGTTTCGCCTCAGCTGGGTGATCTGACCCGGAAAACGATCATGCTTAGCTGTGTCTCCGCTCACAGTTGTCGCTGTGACCCGGCAGACTTCGCGTCAACGAAACCGCCCGGATCCAATGATCCGGGCGGCAAGCGGGCGGTACCCAGCGTCAGGACGCCGCTACCTCGCTGTAGATTGCCTCGACTTGCAGCTTGATGTCCACTCCGCGGTCCTCGAGCCACGGCACCGGGTCCAGCGGCTGCCCGTTGACATGGATCTCCAGGTGCAGGTGCGAGCCGTAGGAGTGCCCCGTGTTGCCGACCAGACCGAGCTGGTCGCCGGCCTTGACCTGCTGGCCCTCCTGGACGCTCACGGCGGAGGAGTGGCCGTAGATGGCCTCGCTGCCGTCCGGGTGCTGGACGATCACGGCGTAGCCGTACCCGCCGAACCAACCGGCCTTGGTGACGGTGCCGGAGTGGATCGCGACGTACGGGGTGCCCTCCGGAGCGACCAGGTCGACGCCTGTGTGCAGCTTGCCCCAGCGCATGCCGTACGGCGAGTTGAAGTCGTAGCCCTGCAGGGGGAGCAGCCAGACGTCCTGCTCGGTCCCGGCCTTGGCGACCCGGCTGTCCCGGGTGGCGCGGTCGGCGGCGTCGGCGCGGGCCGCCGCGTCCTGGCTGGTGATCGAGGCCTGCTTGAGCTCGTCGAGGACCGACGGGCTGACGCTCTTGGCGTCCGGCAGGGCGTTCGCGCCGAGGGCGACGATGCCGGCCCCGACGAAGGCGGTGGTGACGACCGCCGCGTAACGGCTCCGCGGGGGGGTGGGTACGCGGCGGCGGCCGCGATATCTATCGGGCTCAGACGACAGGCGCTGGCGCACGCACACCCTCCGTTGTCGGGGTTCCGATGCGGTCGACCGGCGCCCGGGAAACTCGGGTGAACGTCGGCTGGCCGCGTCGTCACCCGTCCATGGACCTGATGACAACCGTGGTCACGTTAGCCAACTGCCACTCCAGTCACAAGCCGAAGCGCCGAATTGGGGTTTCGTTCTGTCCCTTTCCGTCCGCTGATGTCATAGCTCGCGCCCCCGGACGGGGGGCCCGTTAACCGTCCGTTCGTCGCGCACAGTGACCGTTCGGCGGAGGCGTCCGACTTCCGGGCGGTGCGGTCGAAGGCTATGGGTGCAGCCCGGCTTCCCGGCGTCGGGGCGGGCGGGTTACCGTTCGTTCAGGTGATAGCCGCGGAGCCGGTGAAAGGTGTGCGCTGATGAGCTCTCGTATCCGGGTCGTCGTCGCGAAGCCCGGCCTGGACGGCCACGACCGGGGCGCGAAGGTGGTCGCGCGCGCCCTGCGCGACGCCGGCATGGAGGTCATCTACACCGGCCTGCACCAGACCCCGGAGCAGATCGTGGAGACCGCCATCCAGGAGGACGCCGACGCGGTCGGCCTCTCCGTGCTCTCCGGGGCGCACATGACGCTCTTCAAGCGGGTACTGGAACTGCTCGCGGAGCGGGACGCCCGGGACATCGTCGTCTTCGGCGGCGGCATCATCCCGGACGCCGACATCCCCGAGCTGGAGCGGCTCGGCGTGGCCAAGATCTTCACGCCGGGTGCCACCACCCAGTCCATCGTGGAGTGGGTCCGGCAGAATGTCGCCCAGCCGGTCGCCTGACCGCAGCCTGGCTGCCGGCGGCGGTGTCGTCGCGTGTCGTCGCGGATTGCTCGTCGCAAGCGTGGGCGCCGCGGAGCGGGTTCGCGCCCGTAGCCGGGGTGTCCAGGAAGGGCGCCTGCAGTCGAGGCCGCGCCGGACGGGCGTGCGATGCGGGCGCCTGCGGGTGCGGCCCCGGCTGATGGACGCCGTTGGGTGACCTCCCGGCCCGGTAGGCGCGCGTGCATGCTGTTGCGTGCGGTCCCGGCCCGGTGGGCGTGCGGTGGATGCCGTTGCCCGAGGTCCTGGCCTGCGGGTGCGCGTGGGCGCTTGCGGGCGAGGTGACAGCCCGGCTGCTGCGCGGTGGGCGCGGTCGGGCGGGAATGACCGGAGCGCGGGCAGGGGGAAGGGCCGGACGCACCCCTCACACGCCCGGCCCCTCTATGCACGATGCCCCGCCGCCACCCCTCGACCGACAGGGCATCGGCCGTCTCCCGTCATCGCGCTGATCAGCGCTCCGACATCAGACTCAACGACGCCCCCACGACGGGGTTACGCATCTTCCGCAACATCCCCCGGACGGCTGAATCGACGCCCGCGGCGGGCGCGGCAGCCCTCTCCACCGGGCCCGCTGCCGGCCTGGCACCCCGCCGATGCCGGCCCGATCCGTGCCTGATCCACTTTGGATTCGCGATCTGGGGCTGCCCGGGTGACGTGGGCAGCCCCCACATCGCGGATCTGGAGTCGATCATGAGGTGCCGCGAGGCCTTTTGGGGTCCGCGTCACTTCTGCCGGGGGCCTGCCCGTCGCGGTGCGGGCCGTACCCTGTGGCTCCCCGTACCGCATTCCGCGGTCGATGATCCCGCCGGGAGCCTGCCGTGAACCAGCCGCCGCACCCGCAGCCGAACCCCGCCGCCGGGCAGCCGCCGGGTCCACCGGCCGCCGGCTGGCCGCAGCAGGGGCAGCCGGACGGCACGAGCGGGGGCTGGCCCGCGCCGCCGCCGGCCGGTCCGGGTTGTCGGG
>NZ_JAEVHJ010000220.1:0-11249 GCF_016802855.1 Micromonospora sp. ATA51
GACATCGCCCTGCACACCCCACACCACAAGGTGAAGCAGATCCTGCAGGACAGGACCGATCGCCACCGGACCAGACTGCCGGTCCAGGACTCCAGCCCGGCCACCGCCGAGCGGAGAGCGAATTTATCCGAACCGCTCAGCAATGAGCAAGAAGTAGGAAGCAGAATGTGCGGCATCGCGCTCAGCATCGGCCCGGAGGCCGACCCCCACCTTTCGCCGGATGCTCGCCGTCCTCGCCCCGCGCGGCGAGATCACAATGCCCGGGACCTGGTCGGCGCGGCGAAGTGGAACGCCGCCCGGTGGTCCGCCGGCTGGTCGGCCCGCGCCGCACCCGCGGTGGCGACGAGGCGGCGCTGCCCGGCTGAGCACTGGAACGGTGACGCGAGGTCCGATCGCCGCCAGCATCCCGTTCCGGGTCGCGCGAGGCTGGGGTCATGACGACAGCACTCGGCAACAACACGTTCCTCGTCCGCCCGCTGCCGGCCGGGGCGCTGGCCGCCGTTCGGGCCACCGGCTTGGACGCGGCGGGGCAGCCGGTGGAGCGGTCCACCGCCGAGGGCGGGGAGCCGCTGCGCTGCTGCCTGCGCGATGCGAATCCGGGCGAGCCGCTGCTGTTGTTCGGTTACGCGCCGCCGCTGGCCGCCGGGCCGTACCGGGAGGTGGGGCCGGTCTTCGCCCACGACGCGGACTGCCGGGGAGCCGATCCCGCCGGCGGCTACCCGGCGCCTGGCGGGGACGTCCGCAGGTGTTGCGGGCGTACGACCGGCGGGGCCGCATCCACGGCGGCCGGCGGCACGACGGCGACGACCCGGAGGCGGTCATCGCCGAGCTGTTCGCCGACCCGGCGGTGGTCGCGCTGCACAGCCGCAACGTGGTTTACGGCTGCTTCATGTTCACGGTCGAGCGGGCCCACGACTGAGCCACCCCGTCCCGGGGCGTGACCGGCGGCGGCCCGGGTATCAGCCCGGCATGGCGGGACTGGACGCGATCGCGGTCGGGCAGGTGGCGCGGGACCTCGTGCTGCTGGTGGACGAGGTTCCCGGCGCCTCCCGGACGGCCCTCGTGCGGCGTCGCCGGGAGCTGCTCGGCGGCAAGGGCGCCAACCAGGCCGTGGGCCTCGCACAGCTCGGCGCGCGGGTCGGCCTGCTCGGGGTGGTGGGGCTGGACGAGGTCGGGGACCGGCTGCTCGGCCAGGCGCGCAGCGACGGCATCGACGTGGCACCGGTGGTGCGCCGGGAGGGCACGCCGAGCGCGCTCATCGTCGACGTGGTGGACGCCCACGGCCGCTGGCGCTACCTGGAGGACATCCCCGAGGAGACCCTGCTGACCGAGGCGGACGTGGCCGGCGCGGAGGACGTGGTGCGGGCGGCCCGGGCGGTGCTCGTACAGCTGCAGCAGCCGCTGCCGGCGGCGCTCGCGGCGGCGCGGTGTGCCCGGGCGGCCGACCGGCTGGTGCTGCTCGACGGCGCGCCGGACGACCCGGACGGCGCGGCGGAGTTGCTCACCCTCGCCGACGTGCTGCGCGCCGACGCGCGGGAGGCCGGGCTGATCGTCGGCGACCCGCCGAAGGACGCCGACGCCGGCCTGCGGGCCGGCCGGGAGCTGCTCGGGCGGGGACCGTCGCTGGTGGCCATCGAGGTGGCGGGGGAGGGGAACGCCTTCGCCTGGCCGGGCGGCGAGCTGTTCGTGCCGCTCAGCGAGACGCCCACGGTGGACACCACCGGCGCCGGCGACGCCTTCGTCGCCGCGCTCACCGTCGGCCTGCTCCGCGGCGACCCGCCCGAGCACACCGCCCGGTACGCGGTCGCGGCCGCCGGAGCCACGGTGGGCCATCCCGGCGGCCGGCCGGCCCTCTCCGCAGCGGCGATCGAGGAGCAGCTGGCCCGCATCCCGGCACCCTGACAGCCGGCCCGCCGGGACGGCGAGGCAGCCGGGCGATCGCTGCGGCCATGGACAACCGTCCGTGCCAGCCGTAGCGTCGCCGGTATGCGGAGGAGGACTCTGCTCGCCGCCGGCGGCGCCCTGCTTGTCGCCGGCACCGGGTGCACGCGTCCGCCGACCCCGGCGCCGCGCCCGGCCGCGGCCGGGACGCCGATGGCCTCGCGGCAGGACCCGGGCCAGGTCGAGCGGACCCTGGCCAGCCTGCGCAAGGTCGACGACCTGCCGCTGTACGAGATGACCTACGCGGGCGACTACGACCCGACGGTCGGCATTTCCGCGCCGCCCACGGCGAGCCCGTTCGGCTGTTCGCTCTTCGCCGCGCTCGGCGACCGTGGCCGGCCGTTGTTCGCTCGCAACTTCGACTGGGAACCCAATCCGGCCCTGGTGCTGCGGACCGACCCGCCGGACGGGTACGCCTCGATCTCCCTGGTGGACATTTCCTACCTCGGTGTCGGCCCCGATCCGGCCGGCGACCGGCGGCTGCTCAACGCGCCGCTGCTGCCGTTCGACGGAATGAACGAGCGTGGGCTCGCCGTCGGGCTGGCCGCCGACGACCGGGCGACCGCCCGTCCGGTGCCGGGCCGCCCCACCGCCGGCTCGGTACGCATCCTGCGCCTCGTGCTGGACAACGCCGCCACGGTGGACGAGGCGATCGGCGTTTTCGAGCGCTACAACCTGGACTTCGCCGGCGGTCCGCCGCTGCACTACCTGCTCGCGGATGCCACCGGCGCGTCCGCCGTGGTCGAGTTCGTCGACGGGAGGCTGCGGGCCCAGCGGGGTCGGGGCCGCTGGCAGGCGTTGACCAACGTGCCCGTGATCGACGTGCCCGAGCGGCGGCTGCGGCAGGACCACCGGTACGGCGTCATCGCGGCCGCACTGGACAAGGCGGGCGGGGTGGTGGACTCCCCGGCCGCGCTGAAGCTCCTCGACGCCGTCCGGCAGCCGCACACCCGCTGGTCGGTGACGTACGGCCTGCGCACCGGGGAGGTGCGGCTGGTCACCGCGAGGGGCGGCGGCGAGCGCCGCTACCAGCTGGCGATGAGCTGACCGGCGTCGGGCCCGGCCCCCGTGGTGCGGGGCCGGGCCCGAGTGCGGCGTGGAACGTCAGTCCCGGTAGTCGGGCTGGGTCTGCACGTTGAGCCGGTTGAAGTGCCTCGTGTTGGCTCCCGGGATGGACTCCTGGTCGATCTCCAGCACGTCCAGGCCCTTCTGTATGTCGCTGGAGAAGATGTTGCCGTTGTAGTAGTACGACGACCAGGCGCCGCCGAGGATCAGCTGGGTGTCGGAGATCGGTCCCCGCTCCCAGTAGCCGATCTCCCGCGGTGCCGACGAGTCGGTGAAGTCCCAGACGGAGATGCCGCCCTGGTACCAGGCCTGGACCATGATGTCGCGCCCGGGCACCGGGATCAGCGAGCCGTTGTGGGCCACGCAGTTCTCGGTGCTGGAGTTGGCCCGGGGGATCTTGAAGTAGCTGCGGAACACCATCGTCCGGGCGTCACCGCTGCCGGTGATGTCGTAGATGGCGTCCGCGCCGCGGTTCGGCCCGACGGTCGTGTTGCAGGTCGCCGCGCCACCGCCGCCCAGCTCGTCGGTGAAGATGACCTTGGTGCCGGTGTTGTTGAACGTGGCCGAGTGCCAGAAGGCGAAGTTGACCGTGTCCCGGACCTGGTTGATCACCCGGGGCGCCTCCCGGTCGGAGATGTCCATCAGGATGCCGTCACCCATGCAGGCGCCGGCGGCCAGGTCCTTCTCCGGGTACGCGGTGATGTCGTGGCAGCCGGTCGTCGCCGAGCCGCCCGGGCGGCCCGGGTACCCGCCGTCCGGGAAGAGGTTCGGCGTGCTGACGACCGCCGCGTCGGTGGGCTGGTTCAGCGGCACCTTCACGATGGAGATCGAGTCGTGCGGCGGCTGGCAGTCGGGGAACGACGCGGTCGGGCTGTACGAGGAGACGTACAGGTAGACGGAGTCGCCGTCCTTCCCGGGCACCAGGGTGTGCGTGTGCGAGCCGCAGTCGGTCTCGACCGACTTGATGTAGCGCGGGTTCTCCTTGTCGCTGATGTCGAAGACCTTGATGCCCTCCCAGGACTCCTTCACCGACGCCGACTGCGAGACGCTGTTGCAGGAGTCGTCGCTGCGGGAGGAGTCGGTGGAGAGGAAGAGCAGGTCACCGTAGACGGAGACGTCGTTCTGGGACCCGGGGCAGAGCACCTGCGACATGATCTTCGGCTTGGACGCGTTCGCGATGTTGTAGATGACGAACCCGTTGTAGTTGCCGACGTAGGCGAACGGCCCCTGGAAGGCCATGTCGGTGCCGAAGGCGCTCTCGGTGTCGAACGGCGCCTGCTTCGGCAGGTGGGCGATCTGCCGGATGTTGGGGCTGCTGGAGATCTGGTCGACACCGAGCCCGGCGGCGTCCACCGTGGCGGGTTCGGCGCTGAGTCGGGGTGTCGCCTGAGCGCTGGTGGCGGTGGCGACGCTGGCAAGGAGCAGGCCGGTGGCGGCCAGGCTCACTATCCGGAGTTGACGGGACCGAGACGCAGTGAATCTGATCATCGGCGAGACCCTTCGAAAGGGGATGACGATTGCCCACACCTTACCGGCGGACGACCGACATCAATGTGACCTGAGTCACATTCGGGTTCCATTGTCTATGGATAGGATCGCTGTCACCTCGACCGGGAGGGGTCGCGCATGACTGACCGACGTGGACGGACGCTCATCGCCGTCACAGTTGGAGCCCTGGTGTTGGTCGTCCTCGGCCTGACCCTTCGGTCGCCCGCCGACAGCGCCCCGGAGGTTGCCGCAGCGACGTCGAGCGCGTCGCCCACGGCGGACGTACCCCCGGTCATCGTGCCCGGACGGCCGGGGGAGTCGGCGGCGGTCCGCCCGGCGCAGGAGGTCCGGGACGCGTCACCACCCCGGTACAACAGCCTCGACGTCTGGTTCGTCCGGATGATGATCCCGCACCACCAGCAGGCGCTGGAGATGGCCGCGCTCGCCGAGAGCCGGGCCGCCGACCCGCGGGTCCGCGCAGTCGCCGACCGCATCCGGGCCGCCCAGGAGCCGGAGATCGGCCTGATGCGGGGCTGGCTCGCCGCGCGTGGGCTGCCCGCGGAGGTCGCCGGCCACGACCACGGCACCATGCGGGGCATGCAGTCCCCGGAGGCCATGCGGCGGCTCGCGGCCGCCCGGGGCGCGGACTTCGACCGGCTCTTCGTCCAGATGATGACCGCGCACCACCAGGGTGCCGTCACGATGGCGACCGACCTGCTCAAGGTGGGCGCGGACCTGACCATGAACGAGTTCGCCAACTCGGTCGCCACCGAGCAGGGCGTCGAGATCGACCGGATGCACGAACTGCTGGCCCGCTGACCGCCACATGACCACCAATCCGCATCGGACCGGGCGACCGGCGGCGGTCTCCCATACCGCCGAGCCGCGACCGCGGCTGGACTACTACCTGATCCTCTCGCCGATCACGCCCGCCCGCCGGAACCCCGGGCGGAGGGGATCCTCGTGGAGGAGTTCGTCCGGGACTGCGACTGGTCGACCTTGGGCCTGCGGAGTGCAGGGTGGACACCGGCGGACGGCGGCTGGTGGAGCTTCGCATCCTTCAGCCGCGGCATGCGCACCGACCCGAAGCTGTCCGGGCGGGTGACGCCGGTCGGCCGCGGCGCCGCCGAGGCGTCCTACCGGCAGCTCGGCGGGGGACGGCTGCCCGCCGAAGCCGTACTGCGTACCTACTTCCGTCACTACGAACCGTTTCCGACCGCGCCGCCGCTCCGGCTCGGTCCGGCGGACGCACCGGACGGATTCCACGAGCAGCGGGTCTACCGCGTCCTGTTCGCCAAGGACCTTCGTGCGGACCAACTGGCGAACCTGAGTGCCGGGTGGCGGACGCCGGCCGAAGACGATCCTGCCGACCAGGCACGGGGGATGCCCGCCGCCGACTGCGGGTAGGCAGCGACCTGTTCGACTGGAACCTCCGCAGGATCGGCCAGGGCCTCGCCTGGTGCCTCGACCTGACCGCCTCGCTGGCGACCGACGCCGACGACGCCGTCGGGCCGGTGCTGCACGAACTGACCGCCGTCCTGCGCCGGCAGGGGCTGATCCCCGTGACGACCGAACGGTTCGCCTGACGGCTCAGGGGCTACCGCGGTCGGCCGTCGCGGCCGGTGCAGGCTCCATCGTGGTCGGCCGGGAGGGGGCAGCGGGCCGAGTCGCCGAGCAGCGCGTCGCACCAGACCCGGGTACGCACGAACTGGCGGTCCTCCTCGCTGAGGGTGGTCTCGCCGAAGTCGATGGCGGTGACGTGGCGCAACGAGTCCCGCAGCGCGACGGTCAGGGAGATCGCCTCGTCCAGGCTGGTGAGGGTGGTGGGGAGGTGGACGATCCACCGGGGCGGCAGCGGAAGCCCGTCGAGGACGGCGTCGGTCGAATCCATGACCCTCCCTGGTCGATGGGCAGGTGGCGCCGAGGCGGGCGGGGGCGACCGGCGCGACCGCGCGCCCACGCCGGCCGGAGCCCGGCACCCACCCCGGGCCTGCTCCTTGTCGGCCGTCTGCCGACGGCTCAGGTTGCTGGCGTCGGAGCAGCACGGCGGCCCTCTGACCGTCCGGTTGCCGCTCCGACGAAGGAAGGGGCCGCAGTGCCTAGCTGGGGCCTTTCCTCGTCTCTGCACCCTACCGACAATACTGGTAAAGTCAACGTTGCTCTTGAAGTTCTCCCGCGGGCCGTGATCAGATGTGTGGGCCTAGCTGGGAGTACTTCGCATGCCCGCACCACGGAAGTTCGAGCCGCACTATCGGCGGATCATCGCCGACATCAGGGAACGCATCGCCTCGGGCGAGTGGCCGCCCGGACACAAGCTGCCCTCGACCAAGGCTCTCGCCGACCTGTACGAGGTCGGCAGTCAGTCGACGGTCCGCCAGGCCATCACGATCCTCATCGAAACTGGCGAACTGTACGGCCACCAGGGTCTCGGCGTCTTCGTCGCCGACCGTTCCTCGTGAGGACCGGCCGGCGAGGGCACAACGATCGGCCGGCGTCTGACCGCACGCCAGCCTGGGTCATGTTGGCCGCCGGCGAAGGGCAACCCGAGCGCGTCTTGGGTACCGCCCACCTGTTGGCCCACCTGAGACGGGCGACCGCGTTGCTGCCGGAGCTGGTCGGCGACACGGAGATCCGGGTCGTGCTGTCTTCCCGGGCTGAGGCCGATGCCCTCAGCCGGGCAGTGAGCGACTGGGCGCCCGGCGCGGTCGACGGCTGGACAGTGGCCATCACCGGTTCGGCTTGGCCGGCGTCGGGGCGGGCCACGTTGCACCGGGTGCGCGGGCGGTTCGCCGCTGAGTGGGTCGCCTGGTCGGTCGCCGTGGCCGCTGGCTTCGAAGCGGGGCCGACGGTGGGCATCGACGAGCGGGACGCCCCGTACGCTGGGTGACCGTGAACCGCACGATCTTCGGCCGTCCGCTGCGCGGCGTCGCGTTCGACGTCGCCGTCTCCGGCCTGGTGGTGCTCTTCGCCGTCGCCGGCGTGGTCACCCAGCCGGGCGGCTGGAAGGCGACCCTGGTCGGCTGCGCGATGGCGGTGGCGCTGCTGTTCCGGCGGTCGCACCCGACGCCGGTGGCCGTCGTGGTGGGCGCCCTCGCGCTCACCCAGGTGATCGCCGGCTGGGGTCCGCTGGGCTACGACATCGCCGTGCTGATCGCCCTCTACAGCGTGGTGAAGTACGCCGACCGGCTGCGGGACGGCATCCTCGCCGGTGCGGCCGCCGCGGTCGGGGTGGTGCTCGCCGCGCTCCAGGTCCGCGGGCCGGCGGCCTGGTGGGCGAGCGCGATCTACTTCGGGCTGATCACCGGCGCGGTCTGGCTGGTCGGCCTCAACGTGCGGACCCGCCGGCTCTACGTGCTGACCCTGGAGGAGCGGGCCGCCACCCTGGAACGCGAGCGGGAGGCGGAGTCCCGGGCGGCGGTGGCCGAGGAGCGCACCCGGATCGCCCGGGAGCTGCACGACGTGGTCGCGCACAGCATGGCGGTGATGATCGTGCAGGCCGACGGCGCCCGCTTCACCATCGACCGGGACCCGGCCACCGCCCGCGAGGCGGTCAAGGTGGTCGCCGACACCGGCCGGCAGGCGCTGGAGGAGATGCGGCGGCTGGTGGGCGTACTGCGGGAACCGAGCCGGCGGAGCCGGTGGCCGCGCCCGGGATGGCGGGTGAGGCCGACGGCGGCGGGTGGTCGGCGGAGCCGGCGCACCGCCGGCCGCGCTGGTCGAGCTGCCCGAGCTGCTGGACCGGTTCCGCGCCGCCGGGCTGCGGATCGCCTGGACCGTGACCGGCGAGCCGGTGGCGCTGCCGCCGGGCCTGGAGCTGACCGTGTACCGGGTGGTGCAGGAGGCGCTGACCAACGCCCTCAAGCACGCCGGGGTGGGCGCGTCCGTCGAGCTGGACCTCGGGTACTCCGACGACGCCGTGCTGGTCCGGGCCGTCGACGACGGGCGCGGCCGGCCGCTGGTCCAGCCGGCGCCGTCCGGCGGGCACGGCCTGGTCGGCATGCGCGAGCGGGTCAGCGTGTACGACGGCAGCCTCACCGCCGGGCCGCGGCTGGCCGGGGGCTGGCGGGTCGAGGTGCGGCTGCCGCTACCGTCGGCGGCCGAGGGGGTGGCGGCATGACGGTCCGGGTGGTGATCGTGGACGACCAGGCGCTGGTGCGCGCCGGGTTCAAGATGGTGCTGGACTCCCAGCCCGACCTGGCGGTGGTCGGCGAGGCGATCGACGGCGCCGACGCGCTGCGGGTGCTCGACCGGGTCGAGGCGGACGTGGTGGTGATGGACATCCGGATGCCGACCATGGACGGGGTGGAGGCGACCCGCCGGATCTGCGCCGGGCGGCCGCTGGGTCGGCCCCGGGTGCTGGTGCTCACCACCTTCGACACCGAGGCCGACGCGTTCGCCGCCCTCCAGGCGGGGGCGAGCGGCTTCCTGCTCAAGAACGTCCCGCCGGAGGAGCTGCTGGCCGCGATCCGGGTGGTCGCCGAGGGCGACTCGGTGGTGGCGCCGTCGATCACCCGGCGGCTGCTGGACCGGTTCGCCGGTCAGCTCGGTCCCGGCCCGACCGAGGACCCCCGGCTGGCCCAGCTCACCGAGCGGGAACGGGAGGTGCTGCTGCTCGTGGCGCAGGGCCTGTCCAACGCGGAGATCGCCGCCCGGGTGCACGTCGCGGAGGCGACGGTGAAGACCCACGTCGGCCGGATCCTGGCGAAACTCCAGCTCCGCGACCGGGTGCAGGCGGTGGTGCTGGCGTACGAGAGCGGGCTGGTCACCCCCGGCGGCTGAGCGGGCGTACGACCTGGGTCGTACGGGTCCACCCGGTCCGGGGCGACCCCGGTCGTACCCAGGTCGAGCGCGCAGGTGGAGATCAACCGGCCGGTGCCGCGCCTAGCGTCGGAAGGGTCAGATCCACCGCCTGAAACACGGGGAGCACCACGTGTCCGTCGCACCTGTCACGACCGCTGCCGGCGTCGCGGTCACCACCCGCGACCTGCGCAAGGAGTACGGCGCCGGCCAGTCCCGGGTCGTCGCGCTCGACGGCGTCGACCTCGACTTCGCCGCCGCCCGGTTCACCGCCATCATGGGACCCTCCGGGTCCGGCAAGTCCACGCTGATGCACTGCCTCGCCGGGCTCGACCGGCCGAGCGGCGGCGCGGTGCGGATCGGCGACGCGGACCTCGCCCGCCTCGACGACCGGCGGCTCACGCTGCTGCGCCGGGACCGGATCGGCTTCGTCTTCCAGAAGTTCAACCTGCTGCCCACCCTCACCGCCGAGGAGAACATCGTCCTGCCGCTGGCCATCGCCGGCCGGCGGCCCGACCCGGCCTGGCTGCGGCAGGTGGTCGCCGCGGTGGGGCTCACCGACCGGCTCCGGCACCGGCCCGCCGAACTCTCCGGCGGGCAGCAGCAGCGGGTCGCGGTGGCCTGGGCGCTGATCACCCGGCCGTGGGTGGTCTTCGCCGACGAGCCGACCGGCAACCTGGACTCCCGCTCCGGCGCCGAGGTGCTGCGCCTGCTCCGCGAGGCGGTCGACACCCTCGGCCAGACGGTCGTGATGGTGACCCACGACCCGGTGGCCGCCGGGCACGCCGACCGGGTGGTCTTCCTCGCCGACGGCCGCCTGGTCCACGAACTGATCGCGCCGACCGCCGGGCAGGTCCTCGACGCGCTCACCCGCCTCGACCCGGCCGCCACGCCGGCCCAGGGGCGGTGACCCGATGTTCCGTCTGACCCTGCGCCAGGTACGCGCCGACGGGCTGCGCCTGCTGCTCTCCTCGCTCGCCATCGTCCTGGGCGTCGCCTTCGTCGCCGGCACGCTGATCTTCACCGACGGCATGCGGGCCGCCGCGTACGAGCGCGCCGGCACCTTCGACCGGCACACCGACCTGGCCGTGTACGCCGGGAAGACGCCCCTGCCGCCCGCCCTGGTCGACCAGGTGCGGGCCGTCGACGGGGTGGCCGCCGCCGACGGCGAGCTGACCGGCTCCGCCGGGGTGGTCGGCTCCGACGGCCGCCCGGTGCTCGGGTACGCCGTCCTCGCCGCGATCCCCACCGATCCGGCCCTCCAGTCGTACGACGTGGTGGCCGGCCGGCTGCCGGCCCGCCCCGGCGAGCTGGTGCTCGACGCGCCGACCGTCGCCGACGAGGGCTTCCGGCTCGGCTCACCGGTACGGGTCGGCGGGTCCGGGGGAGCGGCCCGGCCGTACACCCTGGTCGGCACGGTGGACGTGGCCGGCACCCCGCGGGACGTCGGCGGACCGTACCTGGGGCTGGTGGGCGCCGACGCGCTCGCGGTGACCGGCGAGCCCGGGTACGGCCGGATCATGGTGGCCGCCCGTCCCGGGACGGACCCGCGGGCGCTGGCCGAACGGGTCCGCGCCGTGGCCGGGGCCGGGGCGACGGTGAAGGAGCGGCAGCAGATCCTCGACGACGCGGTCGACGACGCGGTACGCGACCAGCGCCAGTTCGGCCTGTTCCTGATGACCTTCGCGGCGGTGTCCGTCGTGGTGGCCGGCTTCGTCATCGCCAACACCTTCGCCATCGTGCTCGCCCAGCGGACCCGGCGGACCGCGCTGCTGCGGCTGGTCGGCGCCACCCGCGGGCAGGTGTTCCGGGCGACCCTGCTGGAGGCGGCGGTGATCGGGCTGCTCGCCTCGGTGCTCGGCGTCCTCGCCGGCGCCGCGCTCGCCGGCGGACTGAACGCGCTGCTGTCCGCGCGGGAGCCCCGACCTCCGCGGGCTCACCTCACCGCCCGGAGCGCG